>VERO01000253.1 GCA_018882625.1 Phycisphaerales bacterium
GGCCCTCTTGTGGTCAAGCTCGGCGGAGCGCTCATCGACGATGCGCATGCGATGCGTGCGACAGTTCGCGCGATTGGCGCGGTCGAAGCGGCGTCGCCTGGTTCAACCGTGGTGGTGCACGGCGGCGGCGCGGCTGTCGACCGCCAGCTCGCGCGTCTTGGGATGGAGACGCGCCGCCACGAGGGCATCCGCATCACGCCGCCTGAGCAGATGGAGCAGATCGCGGGCGTGCTCGCGGGCGCCATCAACGCGCGGCTCACTGGCGCGCTGCTTGCCGAGGGCGTGCGTGCCGTGGGCATGACGCTTGCCTCGGGTGGCCTCACGCAGGCGCGGGCAGCGGTGCGCAGTGGAGTGGACCTCGGGCGCGTGGGCGAGATCGCCGCAGGAGAGGCCGACGTCGTGCACGCGCTGCTCGGGGACGGGCTCGTGCCTGTCATCTCATCCATCGCTGCAGACGCGGAGGGGGAGCTGCTCAACGTGAACGCCGACGACGCTGCAGTGGCCGTGGCCCGGATCGCGGGCGCTCGCGCGCTCGTCTTCCTGACGGATGTGCCTGGCGTGCGCGGTGCCGACGGCAGCATCCTCGGAACGCTCGACTGCAGTTCGGCGGAGTCGCTGATCGAGTGCGGCGTCATCAGCGGCGGCATGATCCCCAAGGTGCGCGGCGCGATCGATGCGGCACAGCGCTGCGGCGTCCCCGTCGTGATCGCGGGATGGGCAGATCCTGCGACTCTGGCCACCCTGGCCGCAGGCGGCACGGCGGGCACTGCCTGCGGATCGCGCCTCGCCATGCACTGCGCGGGGGCGGCCTCATGAGCCATTCATCGTCGACATCTGCACGGGCCGTGGGCGCCGGCGCGCTCCTCGCCACCCGAGACCTGCTCCAGATCGCCGACCTGGCGACCCACGAGCTCACGCAGCTGATCACGCTTGCGCGCACCGTCAAGCGCAAGCCCCAGAGCTTCGCCGATGCATTCCGCCAGCGCACCCTGGTGATGCTGTTCGAGAAGCCGTCGCTGCGCACGCGCGTCTCCTTCGAGGCGGGCTTCCAGAGGCTCGGCGGAGGCGTCTCGTTCCTCGACCACCAGGCCACGCCGCTGGGCGTGCGCGAATCCATCGAGGACTACGCGCACACGCTCGAGCGCTACGCGCACGCGATCGTCATGCGCGTGCGCAGCCATGCGCTGCTGACCCGCATGGCCGAATGCAGCGCCGTGCCGGTGGTCAACGCGCTCAGCGACCTGCACCACCCCTGCCAGGCGCTCGCGGACATGCTCACGCTCATCGAGCGCGGATTCGATCCCGTGCACGGCCATCTCGCGTGGATCGGCGACGGCAACAATGTCTGCCACTCTCTCGTCGAGGCCGTCGCCGCGCTCGGCGGGCGCATTACGGTGATCACGCCGGAGTCGCGCGCGCCGGACTCCGATGTGATGCGGATCGCGCTCGGCCGCGCATTCCGCACAGGCGCCCGCATCGACGTGGCGCATGACCCTGCCGCGGTCGATGGCGCGCATGCGGTCTACACGGACACCTGGGTGTCGATGGGCGACGAGGCCGATGCGGATCGCCAGCGCGCCCTGCTTGCGCCCTTCCGGGTCGACGCGGCCCTGATGGCGCGCGCGGCTCCTGGCGCGCACTTCATGCACTGCCTTCCTGCGCACCGCGGCGAGGAGGTTGCCGATGAGGTCATCGATTCCCCAGCGTCTATCGTGTTCGACCAGGCCGAGAACCGGATGCATGCGCAGAATGCGCTGCTGCTGGCGCTGCTCCGGCCTGACCTGGCACGCACTGCGCTCGCGCCGTGACAGGCATCCCGGCGCACGACTCCAGCCGCTCTCCACCCGAACCACCGCACACCCCTCCTCCACATCACGGACACGCACCCATGACCACACCATCCCATCCCCAGCGCATCGCCCTCGCCTACTCCGGAGGCCTCGACACCTCATGCATCATCCCGTGGCTCGTCGAGACCTACGGGTGCGATGTGGTCGCCGTCGTGGCTGACGTGGGCCAGGGCGCGCACGAGCTCGAGGGCATCGAGGACAAGGCGCGCAATTCGGGAGCGTCGCAGTGCATCGTGGTGGACCTGCGCCGCAGGTTCCTCGAGGAGTTCGCCTTCCCGATGGCGATCGCAGGCGCCGTCTACGAGGGCCGCTACCTGCTGGGCACATCGATCGCGCGTCCGATCATTGCGCAGGCGCAGGTGGATGCCGCCCTCACGACCGGCTGCGATGCGCTCTGCCACGGATGCACGGGAAAGGGCAACGACCAGGTGCGATTCGAGTCGACGTTTGCCGCACTCGCGCCGCACCTTCAGGTGATCGCGCCGTGGAGGCTGTGGAACCTGCGCAGCCGCGAGGCGATGCTCGCCTATCTCGCCGAGCGGAAGATCCCCTGCGCGGCAAGCGCCGAGAAGATCTACTCGCGCGACGCCAACATCTGGCACATCTCGCATGAGGGCGGTGACCTCGAGGACCCGTGGAAGGCGCCTCCCGCCGACGTCTGGATGCGCACGTGCGATCCGGCGGCGGCCCCTGACTCGCCGGCGGAGGTGACCATCTCCTTCGCGGCAGGCATGCCGGTGGCGCTCGATGGCGCACCCAGGGATCCTGTGGCGCTGCTCACGGCGCTCAACGAGATCGCGGGACGCCACGGCGTGGGCCGCGTGGACATTGTCGAGAACCGGCTCGTGGGCATGAAGAGCCGCGGCGTCTACGAGACGCCGGGCGGCACCGTGCTCATGGAGGCGCTGCGCGGTCTCGAGGAGCTGTGCTACGACCGCGACACGCTGCACTGGCGCGAGCGCGTCGCGCACGACTTCGCGAAGGTGATCTACGAGGGCACGTGGTTCACCCCCATGCGCGAGGCCCTGTGGGCGGGCATCAGCTCCGCGGCGCGGGCGCTCAACGGCGACGTGCGCGTGCGGCTCTTCAAGGGGCGCGCCACCACTGTCGGGCGCCGCAGCCCCAATTCGCTCTACAGCGAGGCGTTCGCCACCTTCGGCGCCGACGAGGTGTATGACCACCGCCACGCGGAGGGCTTCATCAGGCTCTTCTCGCTGCCATCCCGCATCCGCACCCTCAATGCGATGGCGCACGCATCGCACGGCACACGCCGCTGATCGCGCCACAGGAGCACTCACGATGACGACAGCCATGCCGCCCGGATCCGCCGGGCTGTGGGGAGGCCGGTTCGCCGCGCAAGGCGATCCGCTCTTCCGACGCTTCAACGACTCGCTGCCCTTCGACCGCCGGCTTGTGCGCGAGGACATCGAGGGAAGCGCCGCATGGGCGCGCGCGATCGCGCACGCCGGCGTGATCTCGCCAGGCGAGCTCGGCGCGCTGCTGACGGCGCTCGAGGACGTGCTCGCTCATGCGACGCGGCATCCGGAATCGCTTGAGCAGGCTGCCGACGAGGACGTGCACTCGTGGGTCGAGCGCGAGCTGGTGGCACGCGTGGGCGACCTCGGCAAGAAGCTCCATACTGGCCGGAGTCGCAATGACCAGGTCGCGACGGACCTGCGCCTGTGGACGCTCAAGCAGCTCGCCGAACGCAGGCGCGAGGCCGATGCGGTGATCGCGAGCCTGCTGGCGCTCGCGGATCGCGAGCGCGACACGGTGTTCCCGGGCTACACGCACCTCCAGCG
>VERO01000254.1 GCA_018882625.1 Phycisphaerales bacterium
CTCTGGTTCCGGGGCTGCCGCCTCGGCTCACCCGTCCGACTGGCTCTCGATCGCGAGTACGTTCGTGCGCGCGACCACGGTGTCGCCCACCATCACGCCGACGATGGTCGACGCCTCAGGCACCTTGAAGACCAGCTTCAGGATGTGATCGCCGGATGACGGCAGCTTCGGCAGCTGATCGAGCGATCCGATCAGCTGCTTGGTGTCGTAGAACAGCTCCACCTTGTCGCGCTTCTCCCAGACGTAGCCGCAGGGACGGTACGTGTTGCCCTGCGAGTCGACGAGCGTGAGCGGTGCGCCCTTGTTGGCGGCGAGAGGCCCGTCATAGACGTTGACCGGGAGTCCTTGCCCACGCGAGATGTCGAGCATCACGATCTGGGTGCCCTTGTCCGCGTAGAAGCCGCGGATGCGGTTGGCGCGGGAGATCGAGCCGGCGCCGCCCTTGGGGAACTCGGCGCGGCCGCCCGAGATCCAGTTGCCCTGGTTGTTCTCGAGGATCTCGAGCCCGGAGACCTGATTGGTCGAGAGCTGGGCAGGCATGATGCTGTTCTTGCGCTCGACGAGGTCAGGCACCATCGGCGCGCCGCTCGACTGCACGGCCGAGGAGGCCTGCGCCGCCGAGCCCCCGCCCGATCCCGCGCCCCCCAAGAGCGCAGCCTGGACCTGCTTGATCTCGGGGAGCGCCATCCTCAATCCCTTGACCTGCACGAACCGCGGGGTCTCCCCCGAGAGTGCGCTGGCGGGGAAGACGAGCGTCAGGTCCACGGACTGCCGGCCCGGCACGCTCGATGCGTAGTTGGTCAGATCGTCGAACGCGTACAGCGTCGGCTCTCCAGCCTCGTTGGGCTGAACCCACTGAGTGGGGTGTGCGGTGAGCGCCTTGGGCCCGCCGCCGATCAGCCGAACCTGCGCAGATGAGAGCGTGAACTGCTCTCCGCCGTCGAAGCCTGAGGCGTCCACCGTCACATCGAGCGCGTAGGCGCCTTGGCTACCGTCGCCATTGCGGTAACTGGGATCGAGCGCAAGCTGGCTGAGCTGGATCGACTTCGGCGAGATCGATGTCTTGCCCGCGCCGTCGCCGTACGAGTCGCGGTGCGCGCTCAGCGCCATGTCCGCAAGGCGCGGGTAGTACAGCGCCAGCGCAGTCTGCCTCATGGGGGAGAGCGCGCCCTTGGACAGCGTGGAGTAGAAGCCCTCGGTGAAGCTCGCCACCGGCAGCCACATCGACTGGATGCGCGCCGGGGCTCCGCCCGCGCCCTGGTCGCGCGCGAATCCGATGAAGCCGCCGAGCTCCGTCGTGGACTGGATGAATCCCGCGCTGATGATGGTGATGCCGAGCGTCAGCATGCCCGACAGCAGGCCGAAGGCGCCGCCAACCGCGTAATTGGCCCACTGCGGAAACTCGAGGTTCGATGGGGCGAGCTTGTCTGCCGCAAGCCTGAAGAGCAGCAGGAACACGACGAACATGCCGCCGAGCGACATGCCCCACGCGTAGTCGTCGAAGCCTCCTCCAGTCAGCAGGTAGTTCACGGTGACCGGCTCCCACAGCGCGAGCGCCATGGCTCCCGCGCACGCCACGCACACGAAGTGCAGGATCGAGCTGAAGACGCCCTGGTTGGCCCACCAGTAGGCAATGAGCAGGACGAGTGCGGCGACGATGAG
Organism: Phycisphaerales bacterium; assembly: GCA_018882625.1. Classification (GTDB taxonomy): domain Bacteria; phylum Planctomycetota; class Phycisphaerae; order Phycisphaerales; family SM1A02; genus ZLKRG44. The sequence goes on from VERO01000254.1 coordinate 1,663, forward strand.
GTTGAAGATCCCAGACATCGGTGGATGGATCCGTGCGTTCAGGCGGAGGGACGGGGCTTGCCCGGAGTCGAGCCAGGCCTCTGCGCAGGTGCAGAAGGTGATGCTGGCGTTGCGGATGGCTTCGGGGCGGCTGAAGGAGTCGCCGTTCGGGATCCTGGCTTCGGCGCGTGCGCCGCGGTGGGCGCCCCTGGCTTGGGGGCTTGCGCTGCACTGGGCGCACCGGGCTTGAGGACCTGTCCTGAGGTCGGTGCCGCCGGCTTGGCGCCCTGCGCCTGCGCGGCGGCCGCAGCCGCAGGGCGCCCCGATGCCGCAGATGCGGCAGCCTTCGGGGCGAAGACGCGCGCGACCTCCTCAAGGCTCGTCTGCCCGGCGCAGACCTTGGCCATGGCGGCCTCCTGCATCATCGGCGTGCGGAACGCCCGGCGGGCGGCCTGGTAGGTCGCAGGCACATCACCTGACGCCAGCGCCTTGCGGGCATCGTCGTCGAGACGAAGCACCTCGAAGACGCCCGTCGTGCCGACGAAACCGAGCCCTGCGCAGGCGGGACACTCCTCGATGCGGTTCTTGACCTGCACCTTGCCTCCCGCGCGGTAGAGCTGCAGCGGCCTTCCTGCCGGTGCGCCAAGACGCTTGGCCTGCTCGGGCGAAGCCTGGTACGGCTGCCTGCACTCGGTGCAGAGCGTGCGCACTTGGCGTCCCACGACCACAGCACGGAGGCGCGCTGACGCAAGCGCCGGATCCGCGACTGCCCGCAACCACGCGCTGAGCGCGGTCGCCGCGGAGTCGGCCGGGATGCACACGTAGAAGAGGGTCTCGCCGGCGTTGGGATTGGTGATCACCTTCCCGGTGCCGGGATCCTGCACGTCGGAGACCATCATCACGTTGGGCGCGCGCCGGACGAGCGACTGGAGCTTGGTCGCGTAGTCCGCCCCAGGCGCGGTCGCGTCGAACCGCTCCTGCTCCACGCCCTCGACCCTCCGCTCGATGTTGCGCTCGAGCGTCTTGATGTTCAGCAGGTACGGGTCGTGCCTGGCGACGAGCGCGTAGGACAGTGTGGTCAGTCCCATGCCGGGCGGCACGGCGACGAGGATCACGCCCTGAGACACGTCCTTGGACGCATCCTCGAGTGCCTGCACCTGCGCCGGCAGCATGCCAAGCGACTCGAACGGCAGCGACAGCTGGCGCTCCCTCTCCACATCGATGCGCAGGGCCTGCCCGTTGGCGCCGCCCCATGCCGTGACCGTCAGCGAGACCTTCCCGCCTGCTGCCTGGATGCGCATGTCGGTGGACTGGCGCTTGCGCCGCTCGCCGACGTCCATGCCCGCCACCTTCTTGATGTAGTCGATCACCCTGAGCGCGAGCTCCGGGGCCAGGGGCTCCTGCGGATGCCTGATGCCATCGACGAGCCGCACGGGCACGTAGCCCTTGGGCGTCGGCCCGAGCTCGATGCGGCTCGCACGCGCGGGCAGCGCAGTCGCCACCATCTGCTCCGCAGCCGCGTGCACCTCGGCCAGCGGATCCTCGCGCGGGGGCACCGGCACCTTGCCTCCGCTGCGGTCGAGGAACACGATCGTCGCTCCCGCGAAGGCCTTGGCGGTCTTGCGCGCCTCCATCGATGCGCGGAACTTGGCGGAGAAGAGGTCGAAGCGGTCCTTCTCCGGCACCTGCCTGTCGCGGTAGCTCCAGTACCCGTAGGCGAAGCCGGCATACATCAGCATCTGCAGCGGCCAACCCACCCAGAAGATGGGGATGAACAGGGCCGCCGCGATGCCGACCACGAGCGTGCCGGCGAGCGCCCAGTTCCACGCGGCCAGCGGGAAGTGGAAGAAGCGCACGTCCTTCTCGATGACGCTCGAGGCAAGCCAGGCGAAGGGCACGACCGCAAGCAGGATCAGGACCGGCTTGTAGAACGAGAGCAGGAAGGCCGGCACGGCATTGGCGAGCATCGCGCCCGCGGCAGCCAGCGCAAGGTCTCCGTGAGAC
>VERO01000024.1 GCA_018882625.1 Phycisphaerales bacterium
CGGTAGAGCTTCTCCATGAGCGGCCTGTGCGCGGGGGCAGCTGTCGTGCGACCACGATCGAGGCCCAGCACCGCGACGCGCAGCATGTCCACGAGGCCGTGGAAGTCGTCCACCGACACGAATTCGGGCCCTACGCGCGCGGGCCTCCTGCCCGACATCACGGCGTCGATGTCCGTCATGTTGTGGTAGTTGCCCAGCGGCAGGCAGAGGCATGTCGACTCGATGCCGTAGGACGCGAATGCGGTGGCCTCGCAGGCACCACCCGGCATGAGCTTGCGCTGCCATGCCCAGCCTGGCGTGGCCTTCGCATGCGCCGCGAAGAGCTCGCTGAGGGCGTTGGTCAGGTGCGGGCTGAAGACGCTCAGCCTGTCGCCGACGCGCAGGATGGCGCCAGCGCCGATGGGCGAATCGTGCGGGAAGCTGCGCGAGTTCTCGAGGCAGATCAGCCGGGCGCCATGCGGCACGAATCCGCCGCGCGCCGCGTGGATCGCGCCGATGAAGCCCACCTCCTCGGCGGTCGTGAACAGCAGCCCGAAGCGGCGCGCGCGCGGATTGGGGAGCAGGCTGTCGAACGCAGCGCATGCGGCCGCGACGGCGGCCAGGTCGTCGCATGCGTGCGTCTCGATGACGCGCACGGGGCGCGTGCGCCCGCCTGGTGCGGCCGCGGGCATCTCGCGGCGCACGATGCGCGGCGACGGAAGCGTCCAGCGCGCGATGTCGCCCTCGCGGATCGATCCGGCGCGGGCCGGCGCATCAAGCGAAGCAGTGACCCGCATGTAGGGCGTGGCCTTCGCATCGAGGGACGTGATGCGCGCGCCGTGACGGACACCGAGCATGTCGATCACCTCGATGCGCGCACCAGTGAAGTAGGGGGCATGCACGCCGCCGCGGAACTCGAGCGCGAGCTGGCGGATCGGGCGCACGGCCGCCCGCGTGCGCGCGCGCGCACCGGTGCGGGGCGCTGCGCCACGTCCCGCGACGACGAACGCAGGATGGTCGAGGTGCGCGGTCGCGAGCACGGGACGGTCGCCGCGCCTCAAGTCCCTGCGCAGCACAAGCACATTGCCGGCATCGTCGCGCGTGACCCTGAGGCGTGCGCGGCGCGGCCGGATCCATGCGTCGAGCCAGGCGAGCACCCGCTCCTCCCGGCCTGCCGCTGTCGGGAGGCTGGTCACCTCCATGAGCCACGTCTCGTGCGTCCTCCGCTGCCGTTCGCGATCCATCGCGCGATGGTAGGGTGGATATGGTTCACCATGCCCTTCTCCGCCATCAGCGAAGCCCTCGACGACCTGCGTGCAGGAAAGGCGATCGTCCTGGTGGACGACGAGTCGCGCGAGAACGAGGGTGACCTCGTGTGCGCGGCCGAGTTCGCGACGCCCGAGATGGTGAACTGGCTTACGCGCACCGCGAACGGCTACCTCTGCGTGGCGCTCGACTCGGCTACCTGCGAGCGACTCGACCTCGGTCCGCAGACGGGCGTGAACTCGAGCTTGCGCGGCACCGCATTCACCGTCAGCGTAGATGGGCATCCGAGGCACGGCGTCGGCACGGGCATCTCCGCGCGCGACCGCGCGGCCACCATCCAGCTGCTCGCATCTGCGACGAGCCGCCCCGACGACTTCGTACGACCGGGCCACATCAACCCGCTCCGTGCGCGAGATGGCGGCGTGCTGGCCAGGACCGGCCAGACGGAGGGCAGCGTGGACCTCTGCAGGCTCGCAGGGCTCCGGCCTGCGGCATGCATCATCGAGGTGGTGCGCGCAGACGGCGAGATGGCGCGGCTGCCGGACCTCAAGCAGATGTGCGCGGACCTTGGGCTGCGCATGTGCTCGGTGGAGCAGGTGATCGAGCACAGGCTTGCGCAGGAGACGATGATCTCGCGCATCGAACCCTCGCGTGGCGTGACCATCAGCACGCCAGAGGGCCCGTTCACGATGCTCGCGTGGCGCAGCACGGTCGATCCGCTCCCGCATGTGGCGCTCGCGCTCGACGTGGGCGTCCCCGGCGCGTCTGGAGAGGTGCCGGTGATCGAGGCACCGGTGCTCGTGCGGATGCACCGCCGTGACGTGCTCGGCGACATCTTCGGCGGATGGAGCGGCGAAAGGCCAGGCCGCACCGGGCAGGAGACGGTGCGCGCATCGCTCCGCGCAGTCCGCGATGCGGGCCGTGGCGCGCTCGTGTACCTGCGTCCGGAGGGTTCCGAGGACGGCATGGCCGAGATGCTGCACCGTGTGCAGCGTGCGGGCAGCGATGACAGCAACGCACCTGACCTCACCCGTCCCGAGGGCATCGGCGGACGTGCGCGCCCGATGGACGCACGCGAGTTCGGCATCGGCGGCCAGATCCTGCGTGACCTCGGCCTGCGCCGGCTGCGTGTGCTCACCGATCACCCCAAGTCAATGCCAGGCTTGCATGGATTCGGCCTCGACATCGTCGAGCAGGTGCGGCTTGGCTGAGGGGCGCACGCCTGCGCGCACGGCGGCGGCCGGGGGCCGCGGAGGGCTCGCGGCGCTCGCATGCGCGGCTGCGTGCGCATCCCTGGGTTCGGCGGATGCATGCGCTGCAGACTCCCCTCCGGCCGCTCCCGCTCCGGCGGCGCGCGAATCCCCTGCATCCGATGTGGGCGCGTGGCTTGACCGCCTCGAGCGGATGGGACGCGAGACGCGGGACTTCCGCGCGGGCGTGACCATCGAGCGGCTCGACGCGCTGAGCGACGACCGCGAGATCCGTCGCGGACGTGTGGTGGTTGACGGGCCACCCGGCGCCGGCAGGCGCATTGCCGTGGTGATCGAGGAGCACATCGACGGGAGCGGCAGGGGCAGCGCCGACAACAGGCTCTTCCTCTTCGAGGGGGGATGGCTGCTCGAGTTCGACACGCCGCGCAAGAGGCTGACGCGCCGGCAGCTTGTGCCCGAGGGCGAGGCGGTCGATCCGCTCCGGCTTGGCGAGGGACCGTTCCCGGTGCCGCTCGGGCAGCCGCGCGCTGATGTGGAGCGCGAGTTCGAGGTGTCGATCGCGGCGCTGCCGGATGCGGCGCTGTTCAGGCGGCTCGCGGAGCGGGGTCAAGAGCTCTTCACGCTCGCGCTCACGCCACGCCCTGGACGGCCGCTGGCGCGCGACGTCTCGCTCATCACGGTGACCTACGAGCAGGCGACCCTCGCGCCCGTTGCGATCGAGGTGCGGGATGACACGGGCGACATCGAGCGTGTGCTCCTGAGGGACGCGCGCATCAATGGTGGTCTCGACGAGGCCACGCGCGCGCTGCTGTCGCCTCCGCAGTTTGACGCCGCAGCGTGGACCGTTGATTCGCGCCCGCTTCCAGAGGGAGAGCGTCCGCCCGCACCGCCGCCGCAACCAACATCGCCCGCAGCGCCGTCGCAGGGCGTGCCGCCCGCACCGCCGCCGCCCCCCGCATCGCCGCTACCTGCGCCGCCGCCGCCACCCGTGCCGGCGCCTCCCGCGGGCGAGCCACCGCCGCGCGAGGGAGGGGCAGCAGCCCTGCCGCCGGCAGCGCAGTCTGCGGTGTCCGCGGAGTGGCTGACTCCCGCCGAACGTCGCGAGGCCCGGATCTTCCATGGGGTCTGGACCGCAGATGACCTGCAGGATCCGCAGATGCGCGCGCGCGCGGCGGCAGTGGCCGGAGACGCCAGCGTCTCGCCCGACCCGTCGCTGCCCGCACCGCTGCGTGCGCGACTCGCGCTCATCCGCGGCGAGCCGGAAGTGGCGCTGGGTGCGCTGACGGACACGCCAGGTCCTGAGGCGGCGCTGCTGCGCGCGCGGTCGCTCGAGGCGCTCGGCAGGTCCAGCGAGGCAGCCGCTGCAGCACGCGAGGGGCTCCGCGACCTTGTCGACCGCAAGGCGCGCACACCTGAGGAGCTGTCTGCAGCGGCCGGCGCAATACAGGTCCTGCTGCGGCTGACGCCGCATGACGCGTCGGCGTGGCAGGCGGCCATGGATGCGCTGGGCGCGGCCCGCGAGTCAGATCGCCTGTACTGGCCCGCGCGACTGGCCGAAGCGCAGATCCTCGTCGAGAAGCACAATGCGCAGGAGGGCATGGCTGCCGCGAAGGAGGCTTCGTCCCTGTGCCCGCGAAGCTCGGACGCGGCGCTTGCGATAGGCCGGCTGGCGCTGATGCGCTTCGACTTCGACCTTGCCGAAAGTGCGGCTGCGGCGATCGACGCCGCCGTTGCGTCTGTGCAGGGACTCGACGCGCCCAGGCCAGGCACGGCACCGCTCGCGTCTGTGCTGCGCGCCGAGTCCGCCCTGGTGCGCGGCGATCCCGACTCGGCGCTTGAGTTCCTGGCGCCGCTGCGCAGGTTGTGTCCCACGCACCGGGAGGCGATCGCGCTTGAGGCAGCCGCGCAGGCACTCAAGTGGGATGACGCGAGGATGCGCGAGCTGCTCGGGCTGCATGACACGCTGAGCCCGGGCAGCGCGCGCGCGCACTTCACGGTGGGCGAGCACCTCGCGATGGCGCGGCAGTACGGCGCTGCGGCGGAGATGCTCGAGGAGGCTGCGAGGCGCGAGCCCGCATGGAGCGCGCCGCGCAACGAGCTTGGACTGCTCGAGATGCAGTCGGGCCGCGACGACCGCGCGCTCGCGGCGCTCCGGGACGCTGCGCGCCTCGATCCCTACGAGAAGCGCGTTGCCTTCAGTCTCTACCTGATGGAGCAGATGGCGGGCTGGGAGGTGCTGGAGACCCCGCACTTCCGCGTCCGCTACCGCGCAGGCATCGACGATGTGCTCGCGCGTGACATGGTCGAGAGCCTCGAGTCGGTGCACGCCGAGGTGGCGGGCCGCTTCGGCCACGAGCCCTCGCAGCGCACCACAATCGAGCTGCTGCCCGACCACCAGTTCTTCGGCGTGCGCATCACCGGCATGCCGTGGATCCATACGGTCGCGGCGAGCACCGGTCCCGTGATTGCCCTCGAGCCGCCACGCGAGGGCGCGGCGGGCAAGCACCTCGGCCGCTTCGACTGGCTCGACACGGTGCGGCACGAGTATGTGCACACGGTCACGCTGGACCGCACCGCGAACCGAATCCCGCACTGGCTCACTGAGGCCGCCGCCGTGGACATGGAGCACAAGCGTCGCGACTGGCGCACCCACGAGCTGCTGGCGCGTGCCTTCGAGCAGGACGAGCTCTTCGACCTGGACGAGATCAAGTGGGCATTCGTCAGGCCCAAGAGGAAGACCGACCGGGCGCTCGCGTACGCGCAGGGCCACTGGATGGTCGAGTTCATGCGGGCGCGCCATGGCCCTGACGCACTGCCTCGCCTGCTGCTGCGCTACGAGCGTGGCGAGAGCGAGGCGCAGGCGATGCAGGCCGTGCTCGGCATGACGCGCGAGCAGTTCATGCAGGACTTCCTCGAGTGGGCCCGTGCGCAGGTCCGATCGTGGGGACTCGCCGCGGAGCCGGATGTCGCGACGCTGCTCCCGGCCCGCGATGACGGCGAGGGCCGTGCGCCGGTCGACGCATCGGCCATTGCGGCGGCGCTCGACGCGCACCCCGATCACCCAGACCTGCTGGAGATCGCGGCGCGGCGCGCGATCGCGGAGGCGCAGGCCAAGTCCGGGCCTGAGTCGACTCTGGGGGAGCGCGAGCGCGACCTGCTGGTGCGGCTGTCCAAGGCCAGGCCCTTCGACCCGTGGCCGCACCAGCAACTGGCCCGTGATGCGCTGGCGCGCGAGGACGCGCCGGCGGCCGTACCTCACCTCGAGTTCCTCGATGCGCGCACGGACAGCGAGCCATCGTTCGCGCTCGAGCTCGCGCGGATCGCGCGCGCGCAAGGAAACTCCGCGAAGGCAGCGGCGCACGCGGAGCGGTCTGTGCGCATCGACCCGTACGACCCTGCCATGCGCGAGCTCGCGGCATCGACCGCATTCGAGGCCGGCGACATGCGCACTGCGCGCAGGCACATCGCCGCGCTCGTCACGCTCGAGCCCTCGAACCGCAGGCACGCGGAGAGGCTCTCGCGCATCGACGAGCTGCTGCAGGCGTCGGCAGCGGCGGGTGGGCCACAGGCCCCCTGACGCCCAGCGTGCGCGAAAATCCGCCGATATTGGGCGCTTGTGGACCCCAGTCCGCTCGATTGCCCGATCCAGGGCTTGGATCGGAGCCTGCAACGGCTATGTTGATGCGCAGGAGACACCAGGCCATGGCGGAACATCCACGGGTTCGCTCGATGCTGCGCTCAGGCGCCGCACCGGTCATCATCGCACTGTCGACCGCATGCGCCGCCACGGCTGACACCTTCCGGTGCGACCTCGTGCCGCCAAGCACCGCAAGCAACACCGGGCAGCTTTCGCTTCCGCTCAACGGCACCCTGATCGGCAACTACGACGCGGCGACGAACCCCACGGGGACCCAGACCCGTCCTGGGTTCTTCGGCGGAAGCGGCAACAACCCGATTCCCTTCACGTCGACCATCGTGGGGGATGCCGGGTTCAGCGCAGCACCAACCGGAGCGTTCACGATCTCGGTCACCGCATCCGGCGGCAGCATCAGCGGTCTTGAGGTCGACCTGACCGGCGGCACCGCGCAGGAGCTGGGCGTCACCCTCAACATCAACTACCAGACCTTCAGGACCTTCAGCCCGAACTCGACCTTCCCCGGCGGGTTCACGATCCCGGTGCCGCTCGCAGGTGGGGAGGTCAGCGCACTGATCGCGACGCAAACCGGGCCGGCGGCGCTGGTGCTCGGCACCCCTGACGCTCAGGGAACCCCATTCACGGCGGTGGTGCCAGTGAACATCACGCTCGTCGCGGAGTTCTCTGGGGCGCCGATCGGAGGGGATCCTCAGCCCGGGGCGCTTCCTCTCGCGGGTCGCTTCACGGTCTCGGGCGCGTCGATCTCGGTGACGGCATCGGTCTCGGTGCCCGAGCAGTCGGCGGAGATCCCACCGCCACCTCCGGTGGAGAACCAGCCACTGCCGCTCCCGACCGTGCTGCCGGCAGGCAGCACGGCGAACCTGCTCCTCAACGGGACTTTCGGCACAGGCTCCATCACGAGCGGACTGTCGGCGAACCTCGTGGCCAGCGGTCAGCGTCAGCGGACCGGGGACATCAACGCCGATGGGGTCGTCAACGCCCTCGACCTGGCGGCGCTGCTGGCCGCGTGGGGAACCTCGCAGCCCTCGGCGGACATCGACGGCAGCGGCACCGTGAACGGCACGGATCTGGCGGCCCTGCTCGCAAGCTGGGGCTGACCGGTCGCACCTGACGGTGCGGGGCGTGCCGCATCAGGCAAGCGACCCGGCGTCGACATTGCCTCCGCACAGGACCACCGCGGCGACGCCGAGCTCGCTCCTGCAGCGCACGTCGTCGCGCAGCATGGCGGCCACGCCCACAGCGGCACTTGGCTCGATCACCACCTTGAGCCGCTCCCAGACGAGGCGCATCGCGGCGATGATCTCGCGCTCCTGGACCACGATCACCTCGTCGACAAGGTCACGCACGATGGGGAAGGTGAGCTCTCCGAGGCTTGTGCGGAGGCCGTCGGCAATCGTCTGGGGATTCGCCATCGGCTGACGCACTCCGGTCCGCTTCGACAGCGCGGCGTCAGCCGCACCCGCAGGCTCGGCTGCGATCACGCGGGTGCGCGGCGACAGCGCGCGAGTGGCGATGGCGATGCCGCCGATCATGCCGCCGCCGCCGACGGGCGCGACGATGGTGTCCACGTCCGGAACGTCCTCGAGGATCTCGCATGCGATTGTGCCCTGACCTGCGATGACCATCGGGTGGTCGAAGGGAGGGATCGCGACAGCCCCGGTGCGCGCCACGATGTCAGCGAGGCCTGCCTCGCGCGCCGCCAGGTTCGGTTCGCACAGGGTGACGATTCCGCCATACGCCTCGACTGCCGCGCGCTTCACGGCGGGCGCGTTCGAGGGCATCACGATGTGCGCCGCGATGCCGCGCAGCCTTGCCGCGAGCGCAAGCGCCTGCGCATGGTTCCCGGAGGAGTGCGTGGCGACGCCGCGGGCGGCGGACGCATCATCAAGCCACCGCACCGCATTGGCGGCGCCGCGGAACTTGAAGGAGCCGGTGCGCTGGAAGGGCTCCGCCTTGAAGTGGAGCGACCTGCCGGCAAGCGCATCGAGCGATGCGCTGGACAGGATGGGAGTGCGGCGGGCCCACGGCGCGATCCGCCCGCGTGCGGCCAGCACATCCGTGACGGAGACCGCGTAGGTACCCGATGCCGCTGATGCATCCATTGCCCCACTCTACGGCGGGGCGCCTGCGGAGGGGCGCGGTGCGCGCGGACCCGAGCCCGGCGCGGGGTACCGGCTCCAGTCGAAGGTGTCCTTGTGCATCGTGCGGACGATCGAGCCGCGCACGTCAACGACGCCGTCGATCGCGCCGATCTGGGCCCGTAGCTCGTGCAGCGCAGGCTCGTCGGCCACATCGAACCGCATCATGATCGGGTGCGTGCCCCCGACGATGCCCATGTGGAGAGGCTTCACGATGCTCGCGAGCCTCGCGGCGACGGGTAGCACGGGACCGGACACGCCAACTTCCGCGATGGCCGAGAGCGGCGCCCCTGTGCGCGAAGGCTCCACCTGCACGAAGGGGCTCACCGAGCCTCCCCCAATCAGGCGCCGGAAGCGCTCGGCCGCCGCAGTGGCGCTGATGCCGGCGACCTCGCCCATGCGGGCAAAGCTTGCGCGGCCATCGCGCTGCAGCTCGCCGAGGATCGACAGGTCTATCTCGTCGAAGTTGCCGGGCGCATCAGCGAGCGATGGACCCTCGCCCCGGAGCACACGCGACGGATCCGCGCAGTCGCGCGGGCAGAAGAGGTGCAGGAGGGGGCGTGAGACGATGCGGCGCACGCCATCGACAGCGGACGCTACGCGGTCGCACACCATCAGCAGCTCCCGTGGGGTGCCTGCGAGCGCGAGCACGACGAGCGACGGGTCCCCGGAGATCGAGACCACCGCGTAGAACTCCTTCACGCCCACCAGCGTGCGTGCGACGGCGTCAGGATCCTGGCTGGTCTCCACCGAGAGCACGGCAGCCGCGTGCACCCCAAGGAGCGCGGGCGGTACCCATGCGCGGAACCTCAGGCCCTGCTCGTCGATGAGCCTGGCGAGGCGCCGGCTCACGTTGGCCTCGGACAGTCCGGTCTCCCTGGCGAGGTCGCGCCCCGACTTCCGTGCATCGGAGAGCAGCGCCCGCGAGATCGCCATGTCGATCTCGTCAAACGACTCGGTCTCAGGACCGCAAAAGCACGAAAGTGTCTTGACCAAGTGTGACTGATGCTCGCTGCAGCGGGGGGCGACTCACTCTCCTCAGGCAAGCGCGCCGCGCATCGCGTCTTCCGAGGACACACCGTCAACCAATGGGCGCCCGATCACTGGACTCGGACGCAACCCCGGAAGGAGCACAATCCGTGAACACTACACGGATAATCGCCTCAACATATCTGAATCGTCGAGATTTGGAGTGGCTACACTCGGTCTTGTCGCTCGGGGCGCCCCTCCGAAGAGGGGCTGAGATGCACCCGTGGAACCTGATCCGGCTCGTACCGGCGTAGGAAAGCGAGTTCCGATAATGATTCAGCACAGCCCGTCCGCCACCGTTCACGGGAACGCCCATCTTCCATTGCACGGGGCGGCCAACCCCAGTTCAACGTGCGAGGGCACGTCCCCCGGCAGCTTCGCCAACCGGGCTCAGGTCGGCGGACCACTCTCGTTCAGCTCGCCCGACACGCCCGGGATGCCTGCACCGAGTGACAAGACGGCCTGGGATTTTCTGCCAGCGGGGTGGCTGGTTGAGTCGGTCGCGTCCTGGCGCGACGGATGCGCTGGCCACAACCGGCCGGATGTCGGGCTGTACATCCGAGCGGTGGCCCCCGCGGGATTCGTGCCCGTGACCCAGCTTGAGCACGCCCGGCTCGGGCTCGTCACGCCGCAGATGCGCCGGGTGGCGGAGCGCGAGCCGCACCTCAGTGCGGAGCAGGTGCGCGACGAGGTCGCGGCCGGCCGGATGGTGATTCCCGCCAATCGCGTGCACCTGGGGTACCAGCTCGATCCGATGTGCATCGGCCGCGCGAGCCTCACCAAGATCAACGCGAACATGGGCGCGAGCCCCGTGAGCTCAGGCACCGACGAGGAGGTCGAGAAGCTCAAGTGGGCCGAGCGCTGGGGCGCCGACACGGTGATGGACCTCTCGACCGGCGGCGACCTCGACGCATGCCGCGACGCGATCATTCGCAATTCGAAGGTGCCCATCGGCACCGTACCCATCTACTCGATGATCATCGGCAGGAAGATCGAGGATCTCGACGAGAGCATCATCCTGGGCACGCTGAAGCATCAGGCGCAGCAGGGCGTTGACTACTTCACGATCCATGCGGGCGTGCTGCGCGAGCACCTGCCGTTCATCAAGGACCGGCTGATCGGCATCGTGAGCCGCGGCGGGAGCCTGCTCGCCAAGTGGATGCTCGTGCACAACTCGCAGAACCCGATGTACGTCGGTTGGGAGCGCATCTGCGACGTCATGCGCGAGTTCGACGTCACGTTCTCGATCGGCGACGGGCTGCGGCCTGGCGGGCTCGCGGACGCGACCGACCGCGCGCAGCTTGCGGAGCTCGCGACGCTGGGCGAGCTCACCGAGCGCGCGTGGCGCAAGGGCGTGCAGGTGATGATCGAGGGTCCCGGCCACGTGCCCTTCGACCAGATCGAGTTCAACATGAAGCTGCAGCGGCGGCTCTGCCACGGCGCGCCCTTCTATGTGCTCGGTCCGCTCGTGACGGACATCTTCCCCGGCTACGACCACATCACCTCGTGCATCGGCGCGACGTCTGCGGCCTATCACGGCGCGAGCATGCTGTGCTACGTCACGCCGAAGGAGCACCTCGGCCTTCCCAAGAAGGACGACGTGAAGCAGGGGTGCATCGCCTACAAGATCGCGGCGCATGCGGCGGATGTGGCGCTTGGGATTCCCGGCACGCGCGACCGGGACGATGCGCTGACGAAGGCACGCGCGGCGCTCAACTGGGAGCGGCACTTCGAGCTCTCCTTCGACCCTGACACGGCGCGCGCGTACCACGACGAGGACCTCGACGTCGACACCGACTTCTGCGCGATGTGCGGCCACGACTGGTGCAGCGTGCGCATCTCGAAGGAGATCCAGGAGTTCGCCAGCGGCAAGGCCGAGGGCTTCGAGCGCGGCAAGCCAGTGCGCAGCGCAGCGCTCACGCCGGAGCAGCAGGAGATCCTCGCCAAGCGCGGCGTGCTGAGCCCGGACGAGATCCACAAGCTCGCGAGCAAGACGCGCCAGGCGGTCGGCGCGGATGAGGGCAAGGCGAGCTGCCATAGCGACTACGTCGATGCCGATGCGGCCAAGGCTGCGCAGGGCAGCAAGCTCGTGCAGCTCAATACTGCGCCGGCGCACAACATCCCAAGTCACGACTCGGTGATCTGACGCGCCATGTCCGGGGTCGACCAGTTTCCGAGCACCCACGGCACGTGGATCCTGACGCGCCTCGATGCGATGCGCGACGGAGGCGCCGCAGCGGGCGCGGCGCTCGCAGAGCTGAACGATCACGTGATGCGCAGGTATGCGCGGCCGCTTGCGGAGTATGTGCGCGCGTCGAGCATCCGCCGCAGCGAGGAGCCCGACGAGCTTGTCAACGCGTTCTTTGCGAGCCGGCTGTCGCGCGACGCGTATCTCGCGCAGTGGCACGCGAGTGGGCTGCCGCTTCGCCGCTGGCTCGTGAACGGCATGCTGCTGCATGCGCGCGAGCGGGCACGTGCGAGACGCACAGCGGCAGGGGATGCGCAGCGCGCGGCGAGCGCGGCGGATACCGAGTCGCTCGAGCGGCACGAGCCAGGCGCGTATGAGCGGTTCGAGCGCGAGTGGGCGCGGCATGTGCTGAGCGAGGCGGCGGCGCGTGCGGAGCAGGGCCTGGTCGCCGAGGGGCGCGCCGACGCATGGCACGCATTCAAGCGGCACGTGATCGATGGTGTGCCGTACGACGCAATCGCGCGCGGCGTGGGCGATGCATCGAAGCGGGATGCCCCGTCGTGGTCGCCTGCCGAAGCAGCTCGGACACCGGCAGAGTCGGCGCGGACGCTGGCGCGGCTCGGTCACGCTCGGTTCGAGCGCGCGCTGCGTGACATCCTTTCGGATGAGGGCGTCGCGCCGAGCGAGATCGACGTGGAGTTGGCGTGGCTCTACGAGGTGAGCGGCCGGAGATGAGTGGCGACTGGGGGAGCCGGGGGCCGGAGGGGCTGGCTGGTCACAGTGGGGGGCAAGCGCGCGAAGCCGAGCTGCCGCTCTTGGGGACGACGCAGATCCATCGGCTCGCGGCGGTAGGTAGGGAGCGCGACGGTGCGCTGGGCACAGCCATCGAGGGCCGCGCCGGGGGCGGTGCAAGAGTGTCGAGGTGTGCGGGCACGGGTAGCAGGACGGCAGCCCGGCTCGCAGCCCTCGGGTTTCTTCTGGGATTTCTGGCGGTGGCTCCGTCGCTCGGGGGCGCCGAGCGTCTTTCGCCTGCACAGGAGAAAGACCACATGACCCACCAGAGTTCCCGCGCGGCCCGCTCAGCGGCCACCGCGATCGCCCTCACGGCCGCCGCCGGCGCCGTGACTTCTGCACATTCCGCTGACCGCCTCGTGCCGCAGCAGTATGCATCGATTCAGGCGGCGATCAATGCGTCCGCGGCGGGTGACCATGTTGCGGTTGCACCCGGCAGCTACACCGAGAGCATCAACTTTCTGGGGAAGCAGCTCGTTGTCCGACCGCAGGGTCAAGTGAGGTCCGTCACGCTGAGGGCCCAAGTGGGATCCCGGTCGGTGACCTTCGCGAATGGGGAGTCGCCGTCAACGGTGCTTCGTGGCTTCCGCCTTGTCGGCAACGGGGCATCCGGCAGTCAAGGCGGAGGAGTGCGCATTACGGGCGCCAGCCCGACGATTGAGCACTGCGAGATCGTGGATGTGCATTCCTCGCAGGCCGGTGGCGAACCAGGTCCGTATGGTGGAGCTGTCGAGATCAATTCCGGCAATCCAGTCATCAGGAGCTGCGAGTTCCGGGGCAATCGTGCGAGCACTTCGGGCACCACGGCGGCAGGTGGAGCCATCATCATCCGGGCGGGTTCGCCCCTGATCGAGGGATGCAGCTTCTGGGACAGCCCAGGTGCCCATGGAGCAGACGTGTATGTCGCTGGTTCAGCGCCGGTGGTCGCGAGGGTCGTGTCCTGCGCCTTTCAGGGCCGCAGCGGAACGGGCCACGGCTCGCGGATCTACAACCACGGAAATGGGAACGGATCCGGCACCATCATTCTGCAGGACTGCCGCTTCCTGGGCATCTCCCATGAGACAGTTTCGTTGATTCACGGGTGGGACAACATCGTGTTGAGGGGAGTGGAGTTCGACTCTTGCATGAGCGCGACGGGCGCGATCATCACCACCTCCCGCGGCCTGTTGACGGTCGAGGCGTGTCGATTCGAGGACAACACGATCGGGCTCATCTGGATCGATCCCCAATACGGGTCGAGAGGCGTCGTGTCGGGATCCCGCTTCTGCGGCAATGCTCCATATCCAACTCCGTTCGGTGCAGCGGTGACGGACAGTGGATCGAACTCGGTCAGCGCGCAATGCTGTCGCGGAGACATCACGGGCAACGGGCACGTTGACGGGCTGGACCTCGCAGCAGTGCTCAGTGCATGGGGCACCACTGGCGATACCGAGTTCAACACCGACGTCGACCGCGACGGCCTCGTAGGCGGAGCAGACCTCGCCTACGTGCTCAGCGGGTGGGGGGCCTGTCCGGAGTAGGCGTGTCCGCCGATTCGGCCCCGGCGTTTCTGCAGGAACTTCGGGCACATTCGGCCAGTCGCGCGCTGCGGCGCGCGAGGATGCGACCCGTGGCATCGGAGCATGCGATTCGACCACGCGGTGTGGGCGAGCATGGACCGGCTATCGGGAGCCGAGTACATGCAGCACCTTCTCTTCGACCGAGCGCAGCGCTTCGCCGGTGCACTCGACGCAGCGGGAATCCCCTACGCCGTCTGCGGCGGCATGGCCGTGATCGCGTGGATCTCTCGTGCTGACCGCGCGTACACGCGAGGCACGAGCGACGTCGACGTGTGCCTGTACAGGAGCGATCTTGAGCGGGCGATCGATGCCCTGCGACCGGTGGGGTTCGAGTTCGCCGAGGTGTATGGCGTACCGATGTTCCTCGACGGACCGGGCACATCGGTCACCGACGCAGCGCACATCCTGTTCGCTGGGGAGCCCATCGCCGGCGGGAAGCCAGGTCTGGTGCCCGAGCTTGCACGAGGCGAGCGCTACGGGCAGTTCCCGTGGAGGCACCTCGACCTCGAGTCGCTGCTGGTCATGACGCTGCAGGCAGATCGCTTTCACGACCGCACGCATGTGGCCGACTTGTGGCGATCGGGCGCGATTGACCGATCGTGGGTCGCGCGAATGCCCGAGCACCTGCGCGACCGGCTCAGCGCATGGCTCGACGAGTGCGAGCGCCAGTATGGCCGCTCGCCGCACTGAGCGAATCGGTTGGCGTGACCGCAACACATAGCATCAGGACATGCGATTCGACCGAGCGGTCTGGAGCAGCATGCCCGGCGTGGAGGCGGCGGGGTACTGGATGGCGTGCGTGGTGGACCGCGCGCGGAGATTCTGCTCCGCACTGGATGCTGCCGGGGTGCCCTATGCCGTATGTGGCGGCCTCTCGGTGATGGCGTGGGTCGCGTCGCGTGATGAGAGCCTGGTGCGCACCACGAAGGATGTGGACGTGCTGATGCGGCGGGCCGACCTTGCGCGAGCCGCAGCCGCGCTCACACCGCATGGCTTCACGCTGACGGAAGTGAGTGGCGTCCACATGTTCCTCGACGGACCAGAGGGCACGCCTGCCACAGCGGTGCACATCATTCTCGCCGGAGAGCCGACGCGACCGCACGATCCGAGTCCTGTGCCGGAGCTCGGCGCGGGTCACAGGGACGAGCATGCGCCATGGGTCCGTGTGGAGGTCGAGCGGCTGCTGCACATGAAGCTGCTCGCGATGCGACCGCACGACATCGCCCACATCGCCGACCTCATGCGGGTCGGGCTGGTCGATCCGCTTTCGCGCGATCGGGTTCCCGAGACGCTTCGCAGCCGCTTCGACCGGGCGCTTGAGCAGTACGTGCAGCACTACCGCGACTCGCCGCACTAGGGGTCTCCGCCGCGTCGCTCGCTGCGCGACGTCAAGGACGCGGTACGTGCATGTGGCGCGCGCCGGTCCGGTGTCGCTCCGAGCCGGATCAACCTGCGCGCGGCGATCTAGACTGGCGCCGTGCAGCCGCCGCACGACCAGCCGCCGGTGAAGGGGGGGTTCTGGCGCATCCCCCCGATGCGCTACCAGGATGCGTACGTGTGGTTCATCTTCCTGGCCGCCGGGGACGTCATGCTCACCTGGTTCATCCTCGAGCGGCGGGGCGGCACCGAGGTGAATCCGATCGCGGACATCGTCATCAAGGCATGGGGCCTGTGGGGGGCGATCGGCTTCAAGTTCAGCCTCGTCCTCTTCGTGATCGTCGTGTGCGAGATCATCGGGCGCCGCGTGCCCAAGCGCGCCGACTTCCTGATCGGCACCGCAATCGCCGTCAGTGCGATGCCAGTCGTGTACTCGCTCGGGCTGCTCGCCTGGCACGCGATCGCGATCCGGTAGGGCGGGTGCCTTGAAGGTGCCGCCAGCCCCCTGATGCG
>VERO01000255.1 GCA_018882625.1 Phycisphaerales bacterium
GTCCTGGCCCTGCGCGATGCCGGGCTGGAGCCGGGGCAGGTGGATGCGGTGGTGTTCTCGATGGCGCCTACCACCTTCATGGGCGTGGCCGACGCCGACCGCTGGGCCGTCGATTACGCCTGGGCGCGCGGCAAGCCCTTCATGCGGGTGCACACGGGCGGCGCCACCGGCGGCTCTGCGCTGCAGGCGGCGTATTCCCATGTGGCCTCCGGGCAGTACGGCACGGTGCTGGTGGGCGGCGGCACCAAGTGGTCCTCGCGCATCCCGCCCGGATTCATGCTCGAGGAGGAGTGCCACCGCAACTTTGCGTTCACGATGCACCACGCAGACCAGATGCCGCTGCTGCGCATCTCGCATGCGGAGGCGGTGCAGGTCGGCCCGGACCTGTGGCAGGTGACCGTGGAGGTGGCCAACGACCGGCGCATTCCCACGCGCACCGCGCGTGCCGCGCAGCGCGGCATCGGGATGCCTGACACGGCGTCGCTCTCGGGACCCAACGCGGAGGTCGTGACCGCGGGACCGATGGCGGACCGGCTCTCGACGACCTTCGCGGCCGTCGAGCACCGCCCCGGCGCACTGCGCGTGGAGTCCGGCATCCCCGGGCTTGGCGAACGGGCGTTCCGCTACATCGTGCGCGCCGCGCCAGGCTCGACGCTGCAGTTCGCATACTCGGCCGAGAAGGCGTCGCCGGCCAGCATCCAGATCGTGCTCGGCCAGTGAGTGCCGGACCTGACGATGCACGTGGCGGCGCGCCTGTCCGCGACGGGCATGCGGACATCTGCGTGGTGGGCGCCGGTGCGGCCGGCCTCTTTGCGGCGATCTGGGCGGCGCGCAGCGCGCACGCCTCGTCGGACCCGGGAGTCGCGCCGGTCTCCGTGCTGGCGCTCGACGGCGCGGCGCGCATCGGCGCGAAGATCCTGGTCGCAGGCGGCGGCCGATGCAACGTGACGCATCACGAGGTGCGTGAGGCCGACTACAGCGGCAGCACGCCGGCGTCGGTGCGGAATGTGCTTCGCAGGTTTGGCGTCGACCGCACCGTGGAGTTCTTCCGGGACCTGGACGTCGAGCTCAAGCGCGAGGACACCGGGAAGCTCTTCCCGACGACGGACGATGCGCACACGGTGCTCGATGCCCTGCTTGGCGCGCTGCGCATGTCGGGCGCAGCCCTGAGGCATCCGTGGCGCGTCACGGACGTGCGAAGGCTCGGCAGCGGCTTCGAGGTCAGCGGTCCTGCGGGATCCCTCACCTGCTCGAGGGTCATCCTGGCCTCCGGCGGCAAGAGCCTCCCGAAGAGCGGAAGCGACGGCGCGGGCCTCGAGATCGCGCGTGCGCTTGGTCACTCGGTGACGACGATGATCGTGCCCGCGCTCGTGCCCCTGACCCTGCCCGAAGGCCACTGGATCCGCGGCCTGAGCGGACTGACGGTCGACGCGGAGATCGTGCTCCGGTCTTCGACGACCCGCAAGATGCGCGCGATCCGGGGCAGCACGCTCTGCACGCACTTCGGCATCAGCGGGCCCTCGGTGCTCGACATGAGCAGGCACTGGCACCATGCGCGCGATGCGGACCCGGGGTGCACGCTGGAGATGTCCTGGCTGCCCGGGACCTCGGCTGAGGAGCTCGATGCGTGGCTGGTGTCATGCAAGGGTGCGGGCACCGTCGCCGTGCTGCGCGACCGGATGCCGGAGCGGCTCGCGCGCGCGCTGTGCGCTGCCGCGGACGTCGCCCCCGACTCCACGGTGCAGCAGCTCGGGCGTGAACGGCGTCGTGCGCTCGTGTCGCTGCTTGCGGGCACGCCGCTTCCGGTCACTGGAGATCGCGGATGGAACGCCGCCGAGGTCACCGCAGGCGGGATCCCGCTGGCCGAGATCGACGTGCGCACGATGGAGAGCAGGATCGTGCCGGGCCTTCACCTCGCAGGCGAGATCTGCGACGTGGATGGCCGCATCGGCGGCTTCAACTTCCAGTGGGCCTGGGCATCGGGATTCGTGGCCGGCTGCTCGGCGGCTGAGGCGCTCCGCTCAGCGCACGTCGCCGGCGAGCAGTGACCGCACGCGCGCGACCGCGGCATCAACCTCCTTCGGCGAGGCGGGCGCGCGAAGCCCCCTCTCGACGTCGCGGTACAGGTCGGCCACGGACCACGCGCAGGATGCAGGAACAGCAGGATCCCTCGGGATGATGTGCGCATGCAGGTGCGGTGCGCCCTCGCCGAACATGATCGCGTAGGTGCGCGGCACTCCGCACGCCTCGCGCACGGCCCGCGAGACGCGCCGCAGCGTGTCGCCGAACGAGGCTGCCTCGGCGTCGCTGAAGTCAGCGGCGTTGCGGACGCAGCGCACCGAGTCGAGCAGGAACCAGCCGGCAAGCGGCGCAGGATGTGCATGGTGCCTCACGAGCCACATGCCGTCGGTCCATGCCGTCATGGGCGGCCCTCCGGCGCGACCGTGAAGCGCGCACACGCCGCACGTGGCCGAGTCGTGCACCGTCGGTTGCGCCTCGGCATGGCCGGGGCCTGCGCCGGTCACTTGACTCCCTTGGGCCCGCCGCCCTCGAGGTACTTGCGCGCGATGGCGCGCTCGAGGTCCACATCGCAGATGTTCGCCATCGTCGTCAGCCACGCGAGCACGTCAGCAAACTCCTCCTCGAGGTTGTCGCGGTCGGCATCGCCCCGGTCATGCCTTCCTATCGCGTGCGCGAGCTCGCCGACCTCCTCGGCGAACCACACGAAGGTGCGCGCGGCTCCGCGCGCGCTGTCGGTGGTGTGGTACCTGTCACGGATGAGCTGCTGGAGATCGCGGATCTGCACCCGCGCAGGCTACGGTGCCGGAGCGCAGCTGCACGGTCCCCACTTGGCGAGCACGGCGGTCAGGTCGAACCCGTCCACGACACCGTCGGCGTTGAAGTCCGCGTAGTAGCCGGTTCCGGAGGTCGGCCCCCACGCGGCCAGGCACAGCGCCACATCCTGGCCATTCGTGGCGCCATCGCCATTGAGGTCATGGGGACATCCGACGAGCTCCCTCTCGAAGAGCAGCACGATGCCCTGCCCGGGCCCCGCGGGGCTCGTCGCGCCGGGCGCGCCCGCCGCAAAAGTCTCGCCGAAGGAGAGCCCAACGTGGGAGCCAAACTGCGCACCCGAGCCGAGGCTCGGCGACAGCCGGAGCACCTGCGTCCAGGCGTTGCACTCCACGTCCTCCTGCGCAAACAGGTAGGTGCTTCCCCTATCCGTGTCGCCGCCGAAGTCCTTGCCGGGGGCGCCGACCACGATCCTGTTGGCGCGGACCGCGACCGACGTGCCGAAGAGGTCGCCAGCCTGCGGATCGGATGCGCGCAACTGCCTCAGGTAGACGAACGGTCCCGTGCCCACCGGGTCGCGCTCGAAGACGTAGGCAGCGCCCTGATTGGCGAGCCCCGCGCCCCCTGACCTGTTCGGTGCGCCCGCGACGATCCGGCCACCCTCGGAGGACACCGACGTGCCCATCTGCTCGTTGGCCTGAGCCACTGACGCCGGGGCATGAAGCCTCTGCCGGTAGGTCACCGTGAGCGCGACGGGGTCGAAGTCGTGCAGGTTGCCGAGCAGGAAGCGGATGGTGTTCCGGATCTTGCGGTAGGACTCACCCACCTGCTGGAGCAGGCCGGGGG
>VERO01000025.1 GCA_018882625.1 Phycisphaerales bacterium
CACCGCGCGCGCCGGGCGAGAGGGCGTCGCGTGGAGCCTCGTGTGCCCTGACCAGGGAGAGCTCCTGAGCGCCATCGAGCAGCTCGCGAACGTCGAGATCCCCTCGCGCAGGTTCGAGGACTTCGCGCCCGGACAGGTGCCCGCCGAAGTCGCCGCGCACCGCGAGCTCGCCGAGCGGCGCAAGGCCGAGAGCGACGACTCCAAGTCGCGCGACATCGTCGCCGTGACCAAGGTCGACCCCGCGGATGCCTCGCGCTTCCCGGGCGGCCTCGTGCCGACCGCGCCGCCTCCTCGGAGGCTCGGCGGGCGCGTGGCTACACGCCGCAGATGAGCCTCCAGCCTCCCACGGGGATCGAGCCGCCGGCCTTCGCCTGCTCCGGAGAGGTGTCGGATGCGCTCTCGCGCGGTCAGCCCGTGGTCGCGCTCGAGTCGACGATCATCACGCACGGCCTGCCTCGGTCGCCGCTCGACATGCCGGGAGACTTCGTCGACGCGCACGCGCACTGGGACAGCGCGCTCCCGGCCAACCTCGCCGCTGCGCGCATCGCCGAGCATGCGGTGCGTGCGCATGGGGCTGTGCCCGCGACGATCGCCATGGTCGATGGGCAGGTGCGTGTGGGGCTCTCGAACGAGGAGCTCGAGGCCGTGGCGCGCGAGCCGTCGCCCGCGAAGCTCTCGCTCCGTGACCTGGGTCCGGCCGCGTTCCGTCGGCGTACCGGCGGCACGACCGTGGCGGCCACTGTCGCCATCAGCGCGCTTGCCGGCATCCGCGTCTTCGCCACAGGCGGCATCGGCGGCGTGCACCGCAACTGGAGCGCGCACCTGGACGTGAGCGCGGACCTCATCGCGCTGGCCACGCATCCCGTGTGCGTGGTGAGCGCCGGGGCCAAGAGCCTGCTGGACCTCGCGGCGACGCTCGAGGTGCTCGAGGCGATGGGCGTACCCGTGATCGGCTACCGAACCAGTGCGTTCCCGCGCTTCACGTCGGCGCCCGACCCGGCGCTGCGGCTTGCCGAGCGCGTGGAAAGCGCCGCGGAGGCGGCGCGGCTGCTCTCGTGCCACTGGCGGATCCGGCCATCGAGCGGCGCACTGCTGGCGCAGGCGTGCCCGGACCGGTGGGCATTGGATGCGGGCCACGCGGAGTCCGGGCTGGCCACCGCCCTGAACGAGGCGCAGCGACGCGGCATCCGCGGCGCGGACGTCACCCCGTTCCTGCTCGGTTCGATGGCCGCAGGCACTGACGGAATCCGCACGGTTGCCGCCAATCTCGCCCTACTCTGCGCCAATGCAGGAGTCGCGGCCGCGGTGGCGCGCGCATCGGCTTGACAGTGCCGGGGTGTCCCGTCTCTACTCAAGGCTGATCCAGCGGCCTCCCGCCAGCAGGATCTCAAATGTCAACCATCAGTGGGATCATTGACCTCGGCGCAGGCCACGAGGGACGCATACGGCAGTTCAGCGATGGACCGGTCGCCGGTCCCGACGACCCTGTCATCCCGCCGCAGCTTGCCCAGGGGATCCCCTTGCGGCAGGCCGCGCGCATCACGGCCGAGGCCGTGGAGCGCAAGTCAGGGCGCAGCCGTGGTGGCGGCCTCGGACGCCGCTCTCGCCTCTTCATCGAGCGCATCGTCGACATCGAGGGGCTGCCGCCGGACCAGTACGCGGCGAGGAAGTCCTTCGCGGACCTGACCCCCCTCGACCCGCAGCCGCGCATGTCGCTCGAGTACCGCGGGTGCCCGCCGGCGTGCCGGCTCATCGACCTCTTCTGCCCGATCGGGTTCGGCACCCGAGGGCTCATCGTCGCGCCGCCCAAGGCGGGCAAGACGATCCTGCTCCAGAACATCGCCTTCGGCATCAAGCACAACCACCCGGCGGTGGAGCTCGTGGCGCTGCTCATCGACGAGCGCCCCGAGGAGGTCACCGACTTCAAGCGCAACGTGCCCGCGCACGTGCTCGCCTCGAGCAACGACCAGGACATCGCGCGCCACACCGAGCTCGGCATCTATGCGATCGAGCGCGCCAAGCGCATGGTCGAGGCGGGCAAGGACGTGGTGGTGCTCCTCGACTCGCTGACCCGTCTCGGCCGCGCCTTCAACAACAGCCGCCGCTACGGGAGTTCGGGGCGCACCATGTCGGGCGGTCTCGACTCGCGCGCGCTCGAGGTGCCCAAGCAGCTCTTCGGCGCCGCGCGCAAGGCCGAGGAGGGCGGATCGCTGACCATCATCGCGAGCTGCCTCGTGGACACCGGCTCGCGCGCCGACCAGATCATCTTCGAGGAGTTCAAGGGCACCGGCAACATGGAGCTGATCCTTGACCGGAACATCTCCGAGAAGCGCGTCTTCCCGGCGATCAACCTGGCCGCCAGCGGGACCCGCAAGGAGCACCTGCTGATGTCGGAGAAGGAGCTCAAGACGGTGACGGCACTGCGCCGGCGCCTGATCAGCCTCCCCCCGCACGTGCAGGTCGAGCAGCTGCTCGCGGCTCTGCAGCGGTTCCCCACGAACGAGGCGCTCGTCGGCGGCTGAGGCGTCGTTCGGCTAGTCTGCCCCGCATGTCAGGCTCGACGATCAAGGCGGGGTTCTTCGTGCTCAGCGGCATCGTGCTCGCGTCGTTCGTGACGGTGGTGCTGGCCAAGACCGACTTCTTCCAGAAGCGCATCCCCTACACCATCCGCTTCACGGTCAGCGAGGGCGTGTCAGGCCTCGCGCCGGGGAGCGCGGTGAAGATCGGCGGCGTCCAGCGCGGCGCCGTGAGCGCCGTGACGCCGCAGGTGGGCGTGGACGGCGCATTCAAGGACATCTACGTCGACATCGAGATCGACGACAGCGTCAAGCTCTTCCCGGGCGCCAAGGTGGTCCGGATCATGCCGCTGCTCGGCGAGAACTCGACGCTCAACTTCGTGTCGATCGGCTCCGGCGACGAGCCGCTGGCTGCGGGCACCGTCATTGATGCGGCCAACAGCGTTGGAGTCATCGCCGCCATGCTCGGCGCCGACAATGCGGCGAAGGCCGGCACCATCATCGACGATGCGGTGACCTTCGCGAACTGGCTGGCCTCCCTCCCGCGCGAGTACCAGGAGCGCATCGTGCCCATGCTCGACAACGCGGGCGCAACCGTCCAGGAGCTGCGCACCGACTACGGCACCTGGCGCACCAAGGTCGACGGCACCCTCACCTCGGCGCAGGCCGCCGCTGGAGATGCCGCATCGAGCATGAAGGGGCTCGACGAGCTGCTCGTGCGCAATGCGCCCAGGATCGACTCGGCGCTCACCGACATCGCCGCCGGCGCGAGCGATGCCCGCGCGTCCCTCGCGGACCTGCGCGCCAAGACCGTGCCCCTGATGAACGACGCGCTCACGAACGCGAACGCCGCCATCAGCTCCTTCGAGAAGAGCGTGCAGCTCGCGCACTCGTTCCTGCTCGAGAACCTGCCGGGCATCTCGCTGAGCCTCGACAACGTCCGCACCGCCACCGCGCAGCTCAAGCTGGCCGCGATGGAGGTGCGCCGCAGCCCTTGGAAGATCATGTACCAGCCCGGCACCGAGGAGGTCGCGCACGAGAACCTCTACGAGGCCGCGCGCAGCTTCGCCATCGCCGCGAGCGACCTCCGCGCCGCCGGCGACAGCCTGCGCCTGGTGCTCACCAATGACCCGGCGCTGTTCGAGCGCGACCCGGCCTTCCGGGATGCCGTCCAGAAGATGGTGCTCGATGCCATGCAGCGCTACGAGTCGGCCCAGCAGCAGCTCAACAGCGTGCTGATGGGACCGGCGCCGGCGGGCGAGACCAAGGGCAACTGAGGCGCTGATGCCGCGCGCTGCGCGCAATGACCCGAGGCTTGGCGCGGCCGTGGCGCTTGTCACGGCAGCCATCATCGTGGGCACGATCCTGTCCCCGAGGGTCTTCGCGCCCGCAACCTTCGTCCTTGACTTCTCGGTGCCGCTCGAGGAGGGCGCCTCGGGCATCTCCCCGGGCGCGACGGTCACGCTCGGTGGGATCGTGATCGGCGTCGTCGACAGGACCGAGGTCAGTGCGGACCGCAGCGGTCCCGACTACATCAACGTGGCCCTGCGCATCCCCCGTGGCATCGTGA
Organism: Phycisphaerales bacterium; assembly: GCA_018882625.1. Taxonomy (GTDB): domain Bacteria; phylum Planctomycetota; class Phycisphaerae; order Phycisphaerales; family SM1A02; genus ZLKRG44. The sequence continues at coordinate 4,087 of VERO01000025.1, forward strand.
TCCCCAGCGGCTCGACGGCGCACGTGGCGGCAGATGCGCTTGGTGGCGCCGGTCGGGTCGAGATCGTGCCGCCGGAGCCCGGCCCGCCGAAGGGGACCGCGGGCGGCCCGGCCGCCGCGGGACCTGAGGGCGCCGCGCCCAAGATCGTCTACGCCAAGCCAAAGACGATGCTGGAGGCGTCCTTCGGCCGCCACACCATGCAGCGACTCGACGCGGCCATCGAGCAGCTGAAGCAGACCGACTTCGGCGCGCTGCGGCAGGACCTCACGGGACGGATGGAGTCGCTGCAGACCGACTTCAGGGTGCTCAGCGCGGACGTCGATGCGTCACTTGACGTGTGGCAGCCCCAAGGCAGCGCGCTCGCCGGCACGTTCCGCGACTGCGTGGCCCGGGCCGAGTCGATCGAGGCGCTGCTCGGCGCAGGGGGCACGCTCGACTCGCAGAGGCTCGAGGCGCAGGTCAAGTCGATCACCGCGGACTGGCAGTCGATACGCGCGGACATGGCCGCGCTCGAGACGACGTGGACCGAGGAGGTGGTGCCTCCTGCCTCCGACATGCTGAGCCGGCTCGATCGGGCATGGCAGACCCTGCGCGGCGATGCCCAGCGCATGCTCGACCTTGTCACCGAGATGCGCGAGTCGACGGGCACGGTGAGCGCAGACATGCAGCTCGCGGGCGGGCAGCTCTCGCGCGCCGAGACAGAGATCATCTTCACCCCCTGGAACCTGCTCGGCGGGATCTTCCAGGGCGACCGAGCCGACGAGACGCGCGCCTTCTCGGTGCGCATGGTCGTGCAGTCTGCGACCGAGCTGCGGCTGGCCTCGGATGCCACGCGCCGGCTGATCGACGCGGACCCGCGGCTTCTCGAGCGCTACCCCGACATCGCCGCCCTCCTTGAGGAGTGGCTGCGTGCCGCGAACGCGCGCGCGGAGGCCGTCGATGCGGGCGTCTTCCGCAAGATGATGGACGAGCCGCCGGCGCCGGCGCTTCCCGAGGCCCCTCCAGTCGCTCCGTGAGCGGCGATGCCGCCAAGTCCCCCTCCGGCGTCGTGTCCGGCGCGCCCCGCCAGATCGGGAAGGCCCGGTGAGCGCCGGCCGCCTCGCGCAGTTCACCGACATCCGCGACGCCGACCTGCGCGGACGCGACGGCCTCTTCTGCGTGGAGAGCCCGCGCGTGGTCGCGCGATTCCTGCACGCGCTCATCGCGCGCGCGCAGGGCGCCGCATGCACGCCAGCGCTCGGGCTCGAGTCGATACTGCTGACGCCCGAGCATGCGTCGCAGATGGATGCGCTGCTCGGACTGGCGCGCGAGTGCCTGCCGCCCTTCGACATGACCATCGCCTCGCACGACGAGATCTGCGGCGCGACCGGCTACGCGCTCCACCGCGGCGCGGTCGCGCTCGGCCGGCGCTCGGGCCGCGGGAGGGCCTGCGAGGGATCGATCGATGCGCTCGGCACCTCAGGCGTGCGCACCATCCTCGCCTGCGACGGCGTGGTGCACGTCGACAACATCGGATCGCTGTTCCGCAATGCAGGCAGCTTCGGTGACGCTGGAATCGTGCTCGGTCCCGGGTGCGGCGATGCGCTGTCGCGCAAGGCGGTGCGCATCTCCTCAGGCCGAGTCTTCTGCGTGCCGTGGTGCGAGGTGGAGTCGTGGCCCGATGCGATCGGCGCGCTGCGCGGACGACACGGCTTCGGGCTCGTGGCGTGCGAGGATGCGCCTGGCGCCGTGGCCCCGGAGCGGGCGATCGATGCCCTTCGCGCGCGCGGGATGCGCCGCATCGCCTTCGTGATGGGATCCGAGGGACGGGGCCTTGGTGCGGAGCTCATCGCCCAGTGCGATGCGGTGGCATGCATCCCGATGCGCGCGCCGACTGCCGGCCCCGGCGATCCGGTGCCGCTCGAGAGGAGCGACCGCCCGAGCCTCAACGTGTCCGTCGCGTCAGCGATCGTCCTGCATGAAGCTCGCCGCGCCCACGCGCATGCCCGCGCCGCGGACGGCTGAGGCCGTGCCGGCCTCGACCTCCGCATCGGCCACCACGGGATCCTTCGCCACCTTCACGCGCTCGATGCGGGCGCCGAGCGCCTGAAGCACGCGCTCCATGCTCTGGTACCCGCGGTCGAGGTGGTAGACGCGGTTGATGACCGTCTCGCCTTCGGCCGCAAGCCCCGCGAGCACGAGGCTCGCCGAGGCGCGCAGGTCGCTGGCCATCACCTCGGCACCGATGAGCGGCGCGCCGCCCGAGACGACGACCGTGGGGCCGTGGCGGATCACCTGAGCGCCCATGCGCACAAGCTCGGCCACGTGCAGGAAGCGCTCGGGGTAGATCTTCTCGGTGATCACGGAGTTGCCGCGCGCCATGCACAGCAGCGCCATGAACTGCGCCTGGAGGTCGGTCGGGAATCCCGGATGGGGCTGCGTGGTGATCGCAGTGGGCCGCAGGTCGCGGTCGCTCGTCACGCGCACGGAGCAGCGGAAGTCGTCGGCGCTGGGGTCGAGCTTCTCGACATGCACGCCGATCGTCGCGAGCCGGTCAATCGCGGCGAGCAGCGAGTCGTACGGGAAGTCGTCGAGCGTGACCTCGCCGTTGGTGATCGCGGCCGCGATCGCGTAGGTGCCGGCCACGATGCGGTCGGGCATCACCGAATGGGTCGTGCCGTGCAGCTCGTTGACGCCCTCGATGATGATGCGCGGGCCACCGGCGCCGCGGATGCGCGCGCCCATCGCGTTGAGCAGGTTCGCGAGGTCGACGATCTCAGGCTCGCACGCGGCGCACTCGATGACCGTGCGGCCCTGCGCGAGGGTCGCGGCGCTCATCACGTTCGCGGTGCCGAGCACCGTGGAGCCGAAGGGCCCGCCGAGGAACACAGTCGCGCCGCGCAGGCGCTCCGCGGAGGCCTGGATGTAGCCGTTGCGCAGCTCGATGCGCGCGCCAAGGGCCTGGAGCCCGCGCAGGTGCAGGTCGACCGGGCGGTCGCCGAAGGCGCAGCCGCCGGGCATGGACACGATCGCACGGCGGCGCCGCGCGAGCATCGGCCCGAGCACGCAGATCGACGCGCGCATCGTGCGCACGATGTCGTAGGGCGCCTCGATCGCGTTGGGGTCGACCGTCTGCATCACGACCTGGTCGTTGCCGACCGTGGTCTCGACGCCGAGGGTCTTCAGCAGGTCGCCCAGGTTCCTGATGTCCTTGAGCTCGGCGACGTTGGTGAGCGTCACGCGGTCATCGGTGAGGAGCGACGCGGCCATGAGCGGCAGCGCGGCGTTCTTCGAGCCCTCGACGCGAACGCGGCCGGAGAGCCTCCGGCCGCCCTGAATGACGAACTTGTCCATGACGAGAGGAGTCCTTTCCTCGTGAGCGATGCGGGCACTCCGACCCGCGTGTGGGCATCCATGCGCGGACGGTGAACGCCAGCCGTCCTTCGCGGCGCAGGGTAGCCCCTCTGGCCTCAGCATCAAGTGTCGACCCCGCCGGGGTTGCCGGCGCAGTTTTGGCCGCCTCGGACCTACGATTGCGCCGATGAGCGCATCAGTGACCGCCGAGCCCCACCTGCCCGAGGCGTCCATGCACCTGGTCATGCCCAATGACCCGGTCACGGCCACCGTCGTCTCCAGCGAGCGCTGCACCCGCAGCAGGTCGGCGAGCTTCGTGCGTCACATTGCCATCGATGTGGGAGGGACGCCTCTCGAGGGCCGATTCCTCGCCGGGCAGAGCTTCGGCGTGGTGCCCACCGGCACCGATGCCCACGGCAAGCCACACAAGGTGAGGCTCTACTCGATCGCGAGCCCCTCCTACGGCGAGGATGGCCATGGTCGCGTGCTCTCGACGACCTGCAAGCGGCTGATCGACGAGCGCACGCCGGGTGCGGACGGGCGCAGCGGGCTCTTCCTGGGGGTCTGCAGCAACTACCTCTGCGACCTCGCGCCGGGCGACCGCGTGATGGTCAGCGGCCCTGCAGGCAAGCGGTTCCTGCTGCCGGTGGACCGTGACGCGCACGACTACCTGTTCCTGGCCACCGGCACCGGCATCGCGCCCTTCAGGGGCATGATCCATGAGCTGCTCGCGGGTCCGCCCGAGGGAAGCCGCGCACGCGAGTCGTGGACCGGCCCCTGCCGGAGCAGGATCCACCTGGTGATGGGCACGCCCTATTCGACGGACCTGCTCTACGACGGATGGCTGCGCGAGCTTCAGGCGCATCACCCGAACTTCACGTACCACCCGGTGATCTCGCGCGAGGCGCTGCCCAAGCCAGGATGGGGCCCGCACGCGCACCACTACGTCGCGGGCCGCATGGACGAGTTCGCGCCGATGCTTCGCTCCGATCGCACGCTGATGTACATGTGCGGCCTTGCAGGCATGCAGATCGGGCTCTTCCGGTCGATTGCGGCTGCAGGTCTGGCAGGCGGATTCCTCAGCATTCACGAGGAGATCTCCGCGATGGACCCGTCCCAGTGGACGGACGAGCAGATCAAGCGCAGGATTCGGCCCACACATCGGTGCATGCTGGAGGTGTACTGACTTGACGCGGCGCGTCGTTGGCACACACTTTGCACAACGGACCGGCACCCGCGGATCGCGCGCGGAACGGACGATCCTTAACCAGCGCATCCACCACCGAACGCATTCCGGCACCGAACACCCGCACGCGGCCCTCCTTCCCCTCGCACCCCACCCCTACGCATCACCATGAGCGACGCACCTGAGGAATGGCGAGGCGATGCGCACCAGGCTGAGCAGCATGTGGTGCGCGCGCGTGACCTCTTCCAGCGCGGCCGGCTCGCTGATGCCGAGACAGAGATGCGGCGTGCGCTCGCGATCGATCCGGGCCGTGGCGACTGGCACCACAACCTTGCGGTGACGCTCGAGGCGCTCGGGAAGCCGGCGGAGGCCCTGGCCGCGTACGAGCGTGCCGCGGAGCTGCTGCCGCAGCACGTGCCCTCGGTGCTCGGGGCGGCGCAGTGCCAGATCAGGCTGGGCCGTCCCGAGGAGTGCATCAAGCTGTGCGAGCGCGCGGCGGCGCTCGACAGGAAGGCCGAGCCCGCATACGCGATGCGCATCGCCGCCTTCGGCATGCTGCGCAAGCCCGACGATGCGGAGGGCGTCTACTACGTCGCGCAGCAGTACCTCGACGAGATGCCGTCGTGCCTCGTCGAGATGGGCAACGTGCTCGCGAACCGCAACCAGCTCGCGCGGGCGGCGTGGTGCTACCGCGAGGCCCTGGCGCAGAACCCGACCATGAAGGGCGTGCGCACGCGCCTCGGCGTGGCGCTGCTGCGCATGGGCGAGACCGAGCGCGCGCACCATGCGCTGCTGCAGGCGATGCGCGAGCAGCCCGGAGACTCGGCCACGCTGCTGGCGCTTGGCGGCGCCCTCGAGCTGCTCGGCCGAGTGCCTGAGGCGCTCGAGAAGTACCGGCGCATCGTGGAGCTCGAGCCGGCGAACCCGCTCGCGCACGTGCGCATCGGCGACATCGCGCTGAAGGCGGCGCGCCTGGACGAGGCGCGCGCGGAGTACACGCTTGTGCTCAGCCTCGGGCTGCGCGACATCGGCGTGCGCATGCGTCTCGTGGAGACGCTGCTGCGCCTGGGGCTGCGTGCCGAGGCGGCCACGCAGATGGATGCGGAGTTCGCCCGCCGCAAGGTGTCGGCGGACAGCGCCATCGCGCGCGACGCGGACCTCGCGTGGGCAATCTGCGGGTACGCGCTCGAGTGCGGCCGGCCCGCGGTGGCGGCGAAGATCGCAGAGGCCTCGCTCAAGCGCAACGGCACGCAGGCGAGGCTGTGGCTGCGGCTCTCTCGCGCGCGCTGCGAGCTCGGGCAGCTCGCCCTAGGCGTGCGCGCGGCGATGCGTGCGCACCGGATCGACCGCACGAGCGTCGAGGCCTTCCATAACGTCGCGCTGGCGTGGCTGCGCATGGGCCGCCTGCGCGGCGCGCGGATCGCGGTGGCGATGGGCATGCGCGCATCTCCCGCTGACGAGGGCCTTCGCCGCATCCGCACCCGGCTCTGGGCCGCGCGCGCGATGCGCAAGATCGCTCCCCTGCTGTCGATGTGCGGGATGTCCCGCGTCAGCTCGCCGCGTTCGTGAGGTCGATGCGCGGCCGCCAACACGCCGCTCGGGCGTCAGCTCGCCGCGTTCGTGAACGGCAGCAGCGCCAGGAATCGCGCGCGCTTGATGGCGGTGGCCACCATGCGCTGGTCGGCTGCCGACAGGCTGAGCCTCTTGCGCGACAGCATCTTGCCGTTGGGCGTGAGCATGCGGCGCAGCTCCTCGGTCTGCTTGTAGTCGATGAATGACTTGCCGCCTGCACCGGTCTGGCGGCGGATCGTGGGAGGAGGCGCGATGTTGATCTGGCTCATGATGCGTGGGTGACGGCGTCTGACCATCGATCTCCAGCGGTGGGCGCCGTCAGCGCCCGCTGGAGTCCGCCTCGGACGGCACCCGGCGGGTCGCGCCAGGCGCCGGCTCCCGGGACATCCGGGAGCGGCGAGCCGTGCAATGTAGCGGGATGCCGCGTGCGGGCAAAGCCCCGGAGCTACTGCGCAGGTTCTCGGGCGTTGTTGCCGCACGCGAGCCGCTCGCGCATCCACGCGCCCGCCTGCCTCACGCGCCCCGCATCCACCCCTGTGGAGTAGCCCCCGGCGTGCAGCGCCTCCACGAGCGCCTCAGTCGCCACGTTGCCCGGCGCGCCAGGCGCGTAGGGGCATCCGCCCAGACCGCCAGCGCTCGCGTCGAAGCTGCGCACACCAAGCCGTGCCGCCGCCAGCGCGCACTCCACGGCAGAGCCGTGCGTGTCGTGGAGGTGCAGCGTGGTGTCGCCCGGCCCAACCGTGCCGCGCAGCCCGTCGTAGAGCCGCTCGATGCTGGCGACCGTCGCCGCACCGATCGTGTCCCCAAGGTCGATCTCGTCGCAGCCGAGCTCGAGCAGGCGGGCGCACACGCGCGCCACATGCTGAGGCGCGACGTCGCCATCGAAGGGGCAGCGGATCACGCATGAGACGTACCCACGCACCGGCAGGCCCGCCGCGCGCGCGCGCGTCACCACCGGCGCGATGCGAGCGAGAACCTCATCGATGGTGCCGTTGGTGTTGCGCTGCGAGAAGCCCTCGCTCGCGGCCGCAAACACCGCCACCTTGCCGGCGCCTGCGGCGATCGCACCATCAAGCCCGCGCTCGTTGGGCACCAGCGCCGAGTACACGATGCTCGGTGCGCGCGCGATGGCAGCGAACACCGCATCGGCGTCGCCGAGCTGGGGCACCCACTTCGCGGGCACGAAGCTCGACACCTCAATCTCGTCGACGCCCGTCCGCGACAGCATGTCGATGAAGCGGACCTTGTCTGCGGTCGGGATCGGCGTGCGCTCGTTCTGGAGCCCGTCGCGCGGGCCGACCTCCGTGATGCGGATGCGGCCGCTCATGCGCCACCCCGCTCTGGAGGCGTGGCATCAGATTCGCGCGCGGCGCGCAGGAAGAGCCAGATGCCGAAGGCGATCACGGCCACGGTCATCACGGCTGCGGCACCGAAGAGGATCACGTCTGGCGTGAGTGCCCAACCCTCGCGCGCGTCCATGCCGCCATCCGCAGCGGTGGCCGACTGGACCGCGACGGCCTGCGCAGCCGGGGCCGCGCCTGTCGCTGCCGCGCCGAGGGCGGCCGGGGCGGCGCCTGTCGCTGCCGCGCCAAGGGCGGCCATAGGAGCTGCGTGCGCACTCATCGCTGCCTCACCGTGCTGGCCTCGCGCCGGGCAGCGTGCACAGCGCCGGCTGCACCACGATCTCGACGAGCTCGCCCTCCGCGTCCGACACCAGCGTGGTGCCCGCGGCCGACTGCGCGGTGCGCACGGTGGCGAGGCCCACCGGTGCGGCCCCGAGCATCGGGCTGAGCGTGCTGCTCGTGACCACACCGACCTCGTCACCGATGCCGCCATCGTCGCGGCGCGTGAACACCTGCGCACCGCCCGCAGGAAGCGCATCGCGCGTCGCCTTGAACGCCACGATCACCTGCTTGGGCTTGCCGAGGCTCTGCATGCGCGCGACCACCTCCTGCCCCAGGTAGCAGCCCTTCGTGAAGGACACGCGCGAGTCGATCAGCGATGTCTCGTGCGGAAGCGATGCGGTGCCGAAGTCCACCATGAAGATGGGCGACCCGCCCTCGATGCGCGCCATGTTGAACGCGAGCCATCCGCACGGCCGCGCGCGCTGGCGACCGGCGGCCAAGGCGGCTCCCGGATCCGCGCCGGCACCGGCGCCACCCGCACCACCGGCGCCACCCGCGGCCAGCAGCCGCGACCACGCCTCATCCGCGCGGTCGCGCGGCACAGCACACGCGATGCCCGGCACCCCGCACAGGTCGCGCCGCGCGTGCACCATGCCCAGCGACGCGTCTGCACCCACACCAGACGCATCGAGCAGCGCAATCGCGCCAGGCCCGTGAATCTCGAAGCGCGCCCAGCGGTCGGTCGCATCGATGACCTGCACATCCTCCGAGAAGACGAACTGCACCAGGGACGCCGCGACCGATGGCGCCACCGCCGCGTCGAGCTCGACCAGCATGCGATCGCCCGTATCCACCACGAGCATGTCCGCGTCGATGCGTCCCTTGCGGTTGAGCCAGAACGCCTGCACCGCTCCGGGCGCCGCCTGCAGCGGCTTGAGGTCCTGAGTCAGCATGCGCTGCAGGAACGGGACGCGCTCGGCGCCCGTCACCTCGAGGGTGCCGCGCTGCGGAAAGTCCACGAGCGCCGCATCGCGCCTGATCGCCGCATACTCGACCTCGACTGAGTCGAACCGCGCGGGAATCTCGCACACTCCGCCCCACGACATGCGTTCCGCACCATGCGAACCGGCACGGGCCCGTGCCGTGTCCGCGGCCGCATCGCCACGCGCACCGGCTGCTTCCGCCACACGGCGCTCGGCCTGCGCCCGCACCCACCCGTCGTGCCGCGCCCACATTGGAGACGCAGGCGCGATCACCACCGCGTGGCCCTCGGGAGCGTCGGTAGTTGGCTGGGATGGCTGCTGACCGTGCTGCACGAGCCGATCATAGACTCGGCCGGATGCGAATCGACCTGCTTAAGGAACTGTGCGAGACCCCGGGAGTCCCTGGCCGAGAGGAGCGCGTGCGCGCGATCGTCGCCCGCGAGACGAAGGGCCTCTTCGACCGTGTGCACGTCGACGCGATGGGCTCGATGATCGGCGTGCGCGAGGCCACGAGGCGCGCACGCGCCACGAAGGGTCGCAGCCGCAGCGCGAAGGGCGCGCGCGCGGGTGACGTCACCAAGGTCCTCATCGCCGCGCACATGGACGAGATCGGCTTCTACGTGCGCCATGTGGACGACAACGGGTTCCTCTGGCTGAATCCGGCGGGCGGATTCGATCCCCGCAACCTGTTCTCGCGCCGCGTGCTGGTGGTCACCGAGTCCGGAGATGTCGTCGGCGTGCTGAATCCGGGCGGCAAGCCCATCCACATCTCGAGCGATGCCGAGCGCAGCAAGGTGCCGGGCACGGAGGAGTTCTACGTCGACCTGGGCATGAAGGCGAGCGAGGCGAAGAAGCTTGTGCAGATCGGCGACTACGTGGTGATGCACGAGCCGTTCCTCGAGACGCCGCGATGCGTGGTGTCGAAGGCGCTTGACAACCGCATGGCGGTGTTCGTGGCGATCGAGGCGGTGCGGCGCGTCGCGGCGGCGCGCGGCGGGCATGGATGCGAGATTGCGGTGGCATTCACGACGCAGGAGGAGGTCGGCCTGCGCGGCGCGATGACCAGCGCGAACGCGTACGGCGCGGACATCGGCGTGGGCCTTGACGTCAACCTCGCCTGCGACACACCGGGCGTGCCCGACACGCAGCGCGTCACCAAGCAAGGCGACGGCGTCGCCGTGATGATCCAGGACTCGTCGATGATCGCGGATGCCGGGCTGGTGTCTCAGGCGTGCACGGTGGCCCGGCGCAAGGGCATCCCCCACCAGCGCGCCATCCTGCCGCGCGGCGGGCAGGATGCGGCGGCCATCCAGCGTGCGGGGCGCGGCGCGCGCTGCATCGCGTTCGGCCCGGGCACGCGCTACATCCACACGGTCACCGAGATGATCGACACCGGCGACCTGCGCGCGACGATCGACCTGCTCTCGGCGCTGCTGATGGAGTGGTGAGCGGCGACTACGCCTCGCGGGGCGGCGAGCAGAGCGGCCCCCAGTCGTCGGTGTAGCCGTGCTCGGTGATGACCTGGATCGCCGCGGGCACCAGCGCGCGCATCACGATGCAGCACCTCTTGACCGCGTGGCGGTTCTGCCTGCCCCCATAGGTGGCCGAACCCCACGAGAGCTGCTCGACGGTCAGGCCCACGCGCAGCATCGCCGCGCCCATGGCACGCTCGGCATCCGCCTCGCCGATCCAGTCGCGCATCGTTCCGCCTGTCGCCGACAGCAGCGGCTCCGCCGACGTGCCTTCGCTGCTCCGGGCGCGCGCTGCGGCAAGCCTGCCGAGGTACGCGTCGTCTGTCATCGCGCACAGGTGGGTGCCGACGCTGCGGCACGCGGCCGCCATCATCCCGTCATGGTCATGGCTGGCCAGCCGCGACACGAATGCGGGAATCGACTCCTCGATCGGCACCGGCACGCCTGCGGCTGCGTCCCATGTCGCGAAGAGCGCACCCGACGCTGACCACAGCTCCATGAGGCGCGTATCGGCCTCTGCCGGACCGCGATTCTCCGCGGACGCGAGCCACGTGAAGGCGCGGTGCACCCGCACGCGCACCTCGCCGTACAGGTGCGCCTCCGCATAGGCGTCGCGCCGGGGCTTCCACAGCCTGCGCAGCGTGTCTGGCCCGAGCAGCCCCGCATCATCCGGTGTCGTCGCCATGCGGGCAGGTTACCTGCGCCAGCCATGCGATCGGCGCGGCAGCGCCGCCGCGAGCCACCAGCCGATGCCCGCTGACGCGAGCGCCGCCGCGGCGTTGAGCGCCATGAAGAGCGCAGCGCCTCCGGCCGTCCTGGATGCCGCCATCGACGCCACCGCGCTCATCGTGGTCAGCGCCCCGCAGAATCCAGCGATGATGGCCCGCTCGCGCACCCGCGCAGCCTTGGGGGAGTGCAGTGCATTGCCCTGCGAGTCATAGGCATGGATCCAACGGAATGCCCACGCGGCCACCGCCGAACCGATGACGTTCACGCCCAGCGTCGGCCACTCGAAGCCGATCCCGGCGCGCATGCATGCGAAGTCTGCGGCTGCACGCAGCGCACCGCCAATGGCGGCGCCTGCGATCACGTAGATGAGGGTGCCCGAAGGTCGAATCGATGCGATGCTTGGGATATGCGGCTCGCTCATGCGCCCATCGCCCTCATGGCTGCCCAGGCCGCGCACGGGCAGAGCAGCAGGTTGACCGCCAGCATGATCGCGGCCTGCGCGCGGCGCCTCTCGACAAGAAGCGCCACCGACTCGAACGCCACCGCACTCATCGTCGTGAGGCCCCCGAGCGCGCCGATGCAGATCGCCGCCCACCAGAAGCTCCCTGACTGC
>VERO01000256.1 GCA_018882625.1 Phycisphaerales bacterium
GTACAGGACCGCGCGAGGCTGCGCACGCGGCTGCTCGCGGCTGCATCGGCGGCCAGCCGCATCCAGGGTGGCGCATCGACGTCCATCGCGGCGATCGGATTCTGCTTTGGCGGGCTGTGCGCGCTCGACCTGGCGCGCGCCAACGCACCGCATGTGCGCGGCGTGGCATCTTTCCATGGGCTATTCATGCCGCCCGCGCTCGGTCCGCAGGCCCCGATCTCCGCGAAGGTGCTCGCGCTGCATGGCTACGACGACCCCATGGCCACGCCAGAGCAGATGGTGGGCTTCGCGAAGGAGATGACCGACGCGAAGGCAGACTGGGAAGTCTGCGCATACGGCCGCACGGTGCACGCGTTCACCAACCCAGAGGCGAACGACCCGTCCTTCGGCACGATGTACAGCGCGCAGGCAGACCGGCGCAGCTTCGCGCGGCTCGAGGACTTCCTCAAGGAAGTGTTCGCGCGCTGAGGCACCGCCCCTGTCGCGTCGCATCCGCTTCGCGGACTGCTCTCACCGCCGCGCGACGCGCGTGCATGCTGCATGCCGCGGGCAGGTCACGAGATGGTCGTTGACCATGCCGACCGCCTGCATGTACGCGTAGCAGATCACTGGCCCGCAGAACCCGAAGCCAGCGCGCTTGAGCGTGCGCGCCATCGCCACGCTCTGCGCGCTCTGCGTCGGCATGTCCTGACGGCGGCGCAGCCGAGAGTCGACGGTGCGGTGCTCCACGTGCTGCCAGAGGAGATCGCGAAACGAGCCGGTACCGCGCTCCATCACCTCGCACCACGCGCGCGCGTTGCGGATGGCGGCATCGATCTTCGCGCGCGATCGGATGATGCCCGCATCACCCATAAGCCGCGTCACGTCGCGCGCGCCGAAGCGGGCGACGCGCTCGGGATCGAGACCGGCGAATGCGCGCATGAACGCATCGCGCTTGCGCAGGATGGTGATCCACGAGAGGCCGGCCTGGAACCCGTCGAGCACCAGCTTGCCCCACAGCGCACGGTCATCGGTGACAGGAACGCCCCACTCCGTGTCGTGGTAGGCGACGTAGACGGGATCGGTGCCGCACCACCAGCAGCGCTCGCCGCCCACGCGCGCCGGATCAGGGGCGCGACGCGCCGCGGTTCCTCGAGCGGAGGTCCGTCGCTCGCCCATCTCAGCGGCCGCGCTTGCCCCGGCGACCCTGCTTGAAGCCGCGCTTGTGCCCGCGCTCCTTCTTCGGCGCGCCGCGGCCGCCCACAAAGTCCTTGCGACGGCCCTGGCGCGAGGGGAGCTCGGAGAGCTCGCCGCCCTCACCATCGCCGGCGCGACTGCCAGCTGCCAGCTTCCGCTTGATGCCGACAAGCGCAAGGTCGAGCTGCCGCGCCGAGGTGTCGACAGATGTGATCGTCACCTCGACCTCGTCGCCGAGCCCGATCGAGAGCCCGCTGCGCGATGCATGCAGGCGGCCCGTGGCGGGATTGAGCTCCCAGCGGTCTGCGGCGGCCGTGCGCGAGGGCTTGTTGCCGCGCGCGGGGGACGTCGACATCGACAGGTCGCGCGAGCGGATCATGCCGTCGACGAGGTACTTCTCGAGCGTCACGAACACGCCGCCTCCACCAGGCGCCACGCCGGTCACCACGGCGGGAAGCCGGTCGCCCATGTGGTGCTCCTCGAGGAACTGCAGCACCAGGAATGTGCGCAGGTCGCGCTCCGCGCGCTCTGCGTTGACCTCGGTCTCGGAGCAGCTCATGGCCAGCGCCGCGAGCGCCTCGGGCGGCTCGACGCGCACATCGCTCTCCATCGCCTCGATTGCCTCGATGCGGCGCCGCCCGCCAGGCGGATGCCTGCCGTTGTCGGACGCATCGAGCCATGCATCGAGCGTGCGGTGCACCTGCAGGTCGGGATAGCGGCGGATCGGGCTAGTGAAGTGGCAGTAGTGCTCGCTTGCGAGCGCGAAGTGGCCAACCATCGCCGACGAGTACACGGCCTTAGAGAGCGAGCGCAGCACCGCCAGGTGCACGGCGCGTTCCGCATCGGTGCCGCGTGTGGCGTCAAGCAGCGCCTGCAGGTCCTGGCGCGTGGGCTCGTCGGGCAGCCTGAACTTCGCCGCGCGCGCGTAGATGCGCAGCTCCTCGACGCTGTGGAAGTCGGGATCGGGATGGATGCGCCGCAGCACGGGCATGCCGAGGCCGGCGAACAGGCGAGCCACCGCCTCGTTGGCCTCCACCATGAACATCTCGATGAGGGTGTGCGTGAATGCACTGTCCTCGGGGACGACGTCGCTCACCTTGCCGTCATCGGAGAATACGAGCTCGGAGTCGGGCAGCGAGAGCGAGATCATGCCCTCGCGCATGCGCCGGCGGCGCAGCACCTTCGCGAGCTTCTCCGACATGCGCAGCTCCTCGATGAGCAGGTCGTCGGGCGCCGTCTCGGTGCGCGCATTCGCGCGCGCGGCGCCCATGTCGCCGTCGATGATCGCCTGCGCCTCGAGGTAGGTCATGCGCTTGCGCGAGCGGATGACCGTGTTCGCGAATCGCTCGCCGGTGGGATTGCCCTCGGCGTCGAAGGTGATCCAGACGCTCTTGCACAGGCGCGCCACGCCCTCCTGCAGCGAGCAGACGCCGTTGCTGAGCGTCTCGGGAAGCATGGGCACGACGCGGCGGGGCAGGTACGCGCTGTTGCCGCGCACGCGCGCCTCGGCATCGAGCGCGCTGCCGCGCGACACGAATGCGCTGACGTCGGCGATGTGCACGCCAAGCTCCCATGTTCCTGCGGCGTGGTCGCGGCGGATGCTGATGGCATCGTCGAAGTCGCGTGCGTCGGGCGGGTCGATCGTGAAGATGGACTGGTGCTGCAGGTCCTCACGGCCCTCGGTGAATGTGCCGGGCGAGTCGGCGTACCGTCGCGCCGCATCGCCCGCCTCCTGCAGCGCCTGCTCGGGGAACTCGCCGCGAAGGCCGTACGCGAGCATGGTGGACGCGGTCTCGACGTCTGCCTCGCCTGCGGCACCGAGCCGCTCGGTGATCACGCCCTCGGCCGCGTGGGTCGCGCTGGGGAACCTGATGATGTCGACGACGACCTTGTCGCCCTCGCGCGCATCCTTGGCGCCTGGGTCGCGCACCACGATCTCCGACTGCAGCGCGCGGCCATCTGGCACCACGATCCACTCACGACCATCGCGGCGCAGGGTGCCCGGGAATCGCGTGCGCGCGCGGGAAATCACCTCGATGACGCGGGCGGTGGGGGCTGCGTTCGGCGAGCTGTCCCAGCCCGCGCCGCGCCGCGTGATGCGCACGCGCACGCGGTCTCCCGAGACTGCATCGCCTGTGGCGCCATCCTGGATGTGCAAGTCACCCTCGCGCGTGGGCACATCAGGCACGAACCAGCCGCCGCCGCGCGCCATCAGCTTGATCTTGCCTGTGGCCTCGTCGCCCGCGCGCGCCAGGCGCACGACCTCGTCGCGGCCAATCTCGATGGTGCCCTCGTGGGAGAGATCCGAGATGACCTGTCGCCACTCGGCGGACTCCGTCTCGCGGATGCGCATCTGCCGCTCCACATCGCGCAGCTTGGAGGGCCGGTACCCGGCGTGCGAGAGGTGGTCGAGGA
>VERO01000257.1 GCA_018882625.1 Phycisphaerales bacterium
CCCGGCCTCAGGAGGCTCGGGGCACGCGTGACCGCGAGGCGCGGCGCGCGCGCGCTCACGCGGACGCTCGACGGCCACGCGACCCCCGCAGGCGCATCCTTGGTCGCGGCGCGGCGCACAAGCGACAGCGGCTCGACGGTCGCGGTGAGGGCGACATCCTCCGCGAGCTCGATGCGCTCGCCAAGCCAGGGCGCGAGCGTCGCGCGCGTGAGCGTGGCCGCGATGCTCGTGTCCTTGGCGGTGAATGCGCCCGCGCTCCAGCCAACCGTCGACGTCGCCTGCGCAACCGCGGCGTCACGCTGTGGCGACTGGCCTGCACCGCCCTGCGGCGCCAGCGCGCCCAACTGCACGACCGCGGATCCGGCATCTGCCGAGCCGTCGAACTGAGCGGACACCTGCGCGGCGCCGATTCCCGCCTGCGCCAGCTGCATGCGCAGCGCGTCGTCGATCCATGGGATGGATGCGGGATCGACTGGTCCTGCGGCAATCGTCCCCCTGGCGGATGCGGTGGCCGCGGTGATCGCGCCCTTGTCGTCGACCAGCGCCGAAAGTGCCGCTGACAGGCGCACGGGCGCGCCGAAGGCCGCTGTGTCGAGCTCGACCTGCGCTCCCCTGGCGATGTCCGGAACCGACACCGACAGCGCGGTCGCGCCCAGCGGCACCCATGGCGCATCGGCCTCGGAGCCCGCACGCACGCGCACGGGCGCGAGCGACGCGCCCATGTCGCACGTGATGCCGCGCATGTCGCCTGCCGCGAGCTTCGGCAGGTCGACCTGCGCCGATCGCACCAGCAGCTGCACGGCCACGGGCTGATCGATCTCTGCGCCGAGAGCCTTGGCCAGCGCCGGATCGATCGTGGTCGCCATCGTCGCGCCCGTCGCCGACAGCCTCTCCATCTTCTCGTCGGCGGCGAGCGTGGCCGTCGCCTCGAGCCGCTGCGTGCGCAGCTCCACCTGTCCGCTGCGGTCCGCGAACGCGATCGTCGCATCGCACGTGCTGCCGAGGTCCCGTGCCACATGGAGTGGCGTATCCGCGAGGTACGGTGCCGCAAGCGACATCGGCACGTCGCGCAGCTGCACGGTGCCCGACGCGGAGGCCGCCGACTTCGTGTCCGCCCGTGCGGGGAAGAACTTCAGGTCCGCTGATGCGCTGCCCACCGCGCCGCCGGGCAGCACGAGCTGAGTCGATCCCACGATCGACATCTCCCGGCCGACCTCCTTGGCGTCGATGTCCAGCTCGAGCGTGCGCGCCTCGATCGGCATCCCAGCCGCCGGAATGGGCAGCGCCTGGCCGCGCACGGTCAGGTCCACCGATGCGCGCCAGGGGTCGATGCCCCCGGTCACGGTGTTCCACAGACTGCCGAGCGTCGCCTTCACGCTCAGGCGTCCCGCCGTGTCACCCAGCTTCGTGGACGCATCGAGCGTGCAGGTGGCTCCGCCGTCGGTGACCGCGATGTCGCCGGTCAGGCCGTCGACGGAAATGCGGGGCCCGGTTCCCGTCGGCGTCGCGTCGATGTCGAAGGACTCGATCCTCAGGCTCGCACCGCGCAGCGCGTCAGGCATGGTCAGCGGATCGGCGCCTGTCGACGCGGTGCGCGTGCCGGATGCAGGCGGGCTCGCGGCGGCGACCGCATCGGGCGCGCGCAGCGCATCCAGGATCGACAGCGCGCCGTCGTCGGAGTACCGCGTCACCATGATGCCGCTGGCGACGACGCGCAGCGGTGCGGTGCCGCGCACAAGCCCCCACAGCCCCGCATCCACATCGAGGTCGAACGCCAGCCGGTCGCCGCCGGCCCCCGCGATGGTCAGCCCCGTGATGCGCTGGGGACCCGGCCACGACAGCTGCACGTCGGTCACGCTCACGGTGCCTCGCACTGCGCTCCCGAGGTTCGACGCCAGCACATGGCGCGCGATCCCGCCGCTCATCCACGCCGGAGCGGTGACTGCTGCGAGCGCAAGCGCCACGATCGCCGCCGAACCGGCGATGGCGATCCGGCGCATCCGGCGCGGGCGCGGCCGGGAACCCTGGGGAGTGTCGGCTGTGCTCACGGGGCGGTCAGTCTACGAGGCTCATCGCCCGGGCCGGCGCCAGCGCCAGCATGCGTTCGAGGGCCACGCGCGCATGCGTGCGCGCCTCGGGGTGCACGCTGATGCGATTCGGAACGCGCCCCTGCGCAATCCCGTCGAGCACCCACGCCAGGTGCGCCTGGTCGATCCGGTACATCGTCGTGCACAGGCACTGGCACTCCGAGAGGATCCGCGCATGCACGCCGCGCGACTGGGCTTCGCGGCACAGCCGATTGACGAGATGCCATTCGGTGCCGATCGCCCACCGCGTGCCCGGCTCGGCGCTGCGGATCGTGTCGATGATGAACTCCGTGGATCCCGAGAGGTCCGCGAGCTCGACCACCTCCTGCGCGCACTCGGGGTGCACGATCACCCGCGTGCCGTCGTTCGCGGCGCGCAGCGACTCCACATGCTCGGGCCTGAAGAGCTTGTGCACGGAGCAGTGCCCTGCCCACAGGTACACGCACGCGCGGCGGATCTGCTGAGGCGAAAGGCCGCCCGATGGCTTGCGCGGGTCCCAGAGCGCCGTGTCCGCGTCGCCACCGTCGCGCTTCGCGTCGACTTCCGTCACGAAGCCGCGGCTGCGCGCGGTGTTGCGCCCGAGGTGCTGGTCGGGAAGGAACAGGATCCTCACGCGCTCGCCCTCGCGCAGCGGCTCGCTGCCGCCCGAAAGCGCCCAGTCGAACACCGCCGCCGCGTTCGAGCTCGTGCAGCACGCGCCGCCGTGCTGGCCCACGAACGCCTTGATCGCCGCGGTCGAGTTGACGTAGGTGATCGGGATCACGCGCTCCCCGCGCGTCGCCGGGTCCGCATCGAGCGCAGCTCGGATCGCGTCCCACGCGTCCACGGTGTCGTCGTAGCCGGCCATGTCCGCCATCGAGCATCCCGCCGACAGGTCCGGAAGCACGACGGACACGTCATCGCCCGTGAGGATGTCCGCGGTCTCCGCCATGAAGTGCACGCCGCAGAAGACCACTGTGCGTGCGCCACGGCGCGGGGCCTCGGCCGCCGCCATCTGGGAGAGCTTGAGGCTGTCGCCGATGAGGTCCGCATGGCGGATCACGTCATCCTGCTGGTAGTGGTGCCCCAGGATCAGCAGCGCGTTGCCGAGCTCCGTGCGCCGCGCCGCGATGCGCTCGCCGAGCTCCGCCTCGGACGCAAGCCGGTACGACTCGGGAAGTGGCGGCTGCCAGAGCATGGGAGCGGGATTCTAGGTCGCCCGGAGGCGTAGTCTTCACGCATGCAGCGCACTGTCACGGTCCTCGCGCCGAGCAAGCTCAATCTCGCGCTGAGCGTGGGCGGGCCGGGCCCGGACCGCATGCACCCGATCTCGAGCTGGATGGTCACGCTGGACTTCGGCGACGAGCTGCGCCTGACGCGCCTGCCCGAGGGAAGCCTCTCGATGTTCGCGACCGTGTGGCACCGCGAGGCCAGGCGCCCGAGCGACATCGACTGGTCGATCACCAAGGACCTCGCGTACCGCGCGCACCAGGCGCTGGAGCGCGAGCTCGAGC
>VERO01000258.1 GCA_018882625.1 Phycisphaerales bacterium
GCGCAACACCTCGGACAAGCCCGTGCGGATCCTCAGGGCCGTGCCCAGCTGCACCTGCACCACGCTCGATGTCGCCGGCAAGGAGATCCCGCCGCTCGGCGAGCTGCTGGTCCCGATCACCATGAAGGTGTCGAGCGCCACAGGCATCAAGACGGCCAACGTCCAGTTTGTGCTTGAGGGCGTGCCCTCGGTGCTGACTGTGGCGATGCAGGGCGAGGTCTCGTACCCGGTGCGCGCGCTGCAGCTGGACCCGAAGACGGACACGCGAGTCCCCTACATCGATGCGTTCACGAACCCCGGCAAGGTGACGGGGCTGATCGAGGTGGTCTCCGTCGACGGCAAGCCGTTCAGGGTCACGGCCGTGCAGGGCAAGCCGGCGAGGCATGTGGGCTTCGACCCTGCGGCCGACGCGCCCCGCACGTCGTACACGGTCGAGTACGACCTCTCCGGCATCGAGTGCGCCAAGATGCCCCCGTACCTGATCGTGTCGACGGACCGCACCGATGCGCCGGTCATCGACATGCGCGTGCGCCACGCCTGCACGCGCATCGACCCGGTCATTCCCTTCGCGGAGTTCCGCACCAACCTCGGCGCCCTGGCGCCGGGGTCGACGGCGCACTACGACTTCGAGCTCAAGCAGGCGCGCGGCTGGACGGCCACAGGCGCCACATGCGATGACCCGCGAATCCGCATCGAGTTCGTGAAGCAGAAGCCGGTCGACTCCGAGGGCCACTCGCTCGTCGCGCTCAAGGCGACCGTGTCGCCTGACGCGCGCGGGCTGCTGCTCGTGCCCGTGAAGCTCGAGGCGACGAGCCCCAACGGGCGCTCCGTCTCGAGCGTGTTCTGGCTGTACGCCGACGTGCGCTGAGCCGGCGCGCGGCCCAGGTCGCCGGTTCGCGACCGCACGGCGCGAGAGAGCGCGGCCCCATGGCGTCAGTAGGTCGGGTCGTACACGAGGCTGTGCACGTGCGCCGCGATGTCTGCGGGGCGAGGCACTCGCGCGAGGCCGCTGTCGTGCACAAGCGTCGCGACCTCGATGGCCACCGCGATGCTGGTCTGCAGGATCTCCGACACGGGCGGGTAGATGAGGCCCACACTTAGGTCATGCTCCGTGGTCTGCTGCGCGAGCGCCTCTGCGGCGCGCAGGAACATGGCGTCCGTGACGCGGTGCGCACGCGTCGCGTACACCGCCATGCCGATCGCGGGATAGATGTAGACGTTGTTGCCCTGCCCCGGCACGTGCAGCCGCCCCTTCCAGTGCAGCGGCGCGAAGGGGCTGCCCGCGGCGAAGATCGCCGCGCCATCGGACCACCTGATCGCCTGCTCCGCGGTGCACTCGCTCTTGGAGGTCGGGTTGGACAGCGGGAAGATGATCGGGCGGGCGTTGGCGCGCGCCATCGCCTCGACGACCCTCTGGTCGAACGCGCCGGCCACCGTGGAGACGCCAATGAGGGCCGTGGGCCGAATGGCCTCGACCGCGTGCGCGAGCGACGTGCACGGGGACTGGGCTGACGCTGGCGTGCCGGAGGGGAACGCGAGGCGCGACGCGTCATGCGCGAATGGCGCGAGGTAGTCGGGCAGTCCCGGCATGCGCGACGTGACGAGGCCGCGAGAGTTCACGAACCAGCAGCGCGAACGCGCATCCATGGCGTCCATGCCCTCGCGCACCAGGTGCGTGACGAGAAGGTCGGCGATGCCGACCGCCGCGCTGCCTGCACCCATGAACAGGATGCGCTGGTCAGGCATCCGGGTGCCAGCCATGCGGCATGCGCCAAAGAGGCCCGCGAGCGCGACGGCCGCGGTGCCCTGGATGTCGTCGTTGAAGCAGCACACGCGGTCGCGGTGCCGCGCGAGAAGCGGGATGGCGATCGCGTTGGTGAAGTCCTCGAACTGGATGCAGCAGCCGGGGAAGACCTCCTGCACGGCATCCACGAACTCGTCCACGAACGAGAGGTAGTCCTCGCCTGCGGTGCGGCGCGCGCGAAGCCCGGGGTAGAGCGGATCGGCGAGGAACGCCTCGTTGTTCGTGCCCACATCGAGCACCACCGGCAGCGTGGCCTGCGGCGGCACGCCGGCGCACGCGGTGTAGAGCGCAAGCTTGCCCACCGGGATGCCCATCCCGCAGGTGCCCTGGTCACCCAGACCGAGAATGCGCTCGCCGTCGGTCACGACGATGAAGCGGATGTCCCGCACCAGCCAGTTGCGCAGGATCTCGCGCACGCGTCCGCGGTGGCGGATCGAGATGTACATGCCCTTGGGCCTGCGCATGATGTGCCCGAACTGCTGGCACGCCTCGCCGACGGTGGGCGTGTAGACGATCGGCATGTAGGACTGGATGTCGCTGCGCAGCAGCGCGTAGAAGAGCCGCTCGTTGCGGTCCTGCAGCGCGGAGAGGTACTGGTAGCGCATCAGGTCCGAGGGCTGCTGCGCGTACTGGAGCCGGATGCGGGCCATCTGCGTGGCCTCGCTCTCGACGGCGTCGGGGAGCAGGCCAAGCAGGCCGAACTCGTCGCGCTCGGCCTCCGTGAACGCGGTTCCCTTGTTGAGCCTGTTGTCGAAGAGGAGCTGAAAGCGGGTCGGGCGGTCCATGCCGCGCGCGAGGCTATCGGCAAGCGTCGTGGATGCGAGCCTCATGGCACGCCGCGACGGGCGCACGGACACGCCGCGCGGGATCGTGATGTGCCGGGAATCCGGGCCGACGACTCCTACACTCCTCCACGCGTGCGACGCGTCCGAGCCATCGACAGCCACACTGAGGGGGAGCCGACGCGCGTGATTGTCGACGGCGGTCCTGATGTCGGGCGCGGGGCGGCTGCGGCGCGGCATGCGCTCGCACGTGATCATTGGGGCTTCTGCCGCGGCGTGGTGCTCGAGCCGCGGGGGTCGGACGTGCTCGTGGGCGCGCTGCTCGTGGAGCCGCAGGACCCCTCATGCTGCGCGGGTGCGGTCTTCTTCAACAACGTCGGCGCGCTGGGCATGTGCGGCCACGGCACGATTGGCGTGGCGCGCACGCTGCTGCACCTTGGGCGCATCGGCATCGGCATGCATACGCTCGAGACGCCCGTCGGCGCCGTGCCGTTCGAGATCCACGCGGATGGCAGCGTGTCGCTGCGCAATGTGGCGAGCCGGCGCGTGCGCTCAGGACAAGCTGTGGATGCCGGATCGTTCGGCAGTTTCTCCGGTGATGTGGCATGGGGCGGCAACTGGTTCTTCATCACGCGAGTGCCGGCCGGCGTGCGCATCTGCCGCGAGTCGATTCCGCACCTCGAGCGCATGAGCCTGGCGATCCAGTCTGCGCTCGATGCGACCGGAATCGGCATGCGCGAGCCTGGTGCGGCGGACCCGAACCGCATCCGCATTGACCATGTCGAGCTATGGGATCCTGGCGATTCGGCGCGCGAGTGGCGCAGCTTCACGATGTGCCCCGGCGGGCAGTGGGACCGGTCGCCGTGCGGCACCGGCACGAGCGCGAAGCTGGCGTGCCTTGCGGAGAGTGGCGACGCGCTGCCGGGCGAGCGATGGCATGCGGTGAGCCCAATCGGCACCCGCTTCGAGTCGTGGTTTGATGCGGCCGAGGGG
>VERO01000259.1 GCA_018882625.1 Phycisphaerales bacterium
GGTGACGACCGCATGGATGCCCTTGCCCAGAGGCCGAAGCGGCGCACAGTCCGCCGGAGCCTTCATGGCACGGATCCCGAGCCAGATCATGGCCGCGAACGCGATCACCGACCACGTGAGGTGCAGGTGCATCGCCCATGCAGGGTTCGACGGCGGGGCGTCAGTTCCACTGGGCAGCTGGAAGTGGCGGTACAGCGCACCGCTGATGAGCTGAAGCAGCAGCACCGCGAAGGCGACCTGCGATGCGCTGCGGCCGCTCACGAGCGAGTCATCGGTGCGCGCGGGCGCGCCTGCGCTCCAGCGCGTGCTGGTCGCCGCCGCGAGCACGCAGAATCCCGCGAACACGAGCTGCCCGAAGACACCGTGCACGACGCCGTAGCCGACGCTCGGCGCGAGCTCAGCCGGATCCTGCGACAGCGTGAAGGTGCCGGTCACGCGCAGCGCCCCCATGAGCCCCTGGATGCATACCGCGATGAACAGGGCGGTCACGAACGCGCGCACCCATGCGCGAGACTCGGTGCGCATCACCTGCACGAACAGCGCGATTGAGGTGAGTCCGACCAGCGTGCCGTAGAGGCGGTGCGCGTGCTCGAAGTAGATGCCCTCCTTCATCTCGGAGAGCGGGTAGAGGAACATGTTGTGGCCGAAGGAGTTTGGCCAGTCGGGCACGGCGAGCCCAGCCTCCTGCCCCGTCACGATGCCGCCCGTGATCAGCAGCAGGAACACGGTTGCCGCGGCCACCCACGCAAACAGCGATGTCGGCGCCATGCGCAGCGTGAGCGCGGGCGCGCGTCCGCCGATCGCGCCACCGATCGTGCCGCATGCGGCGCTTGCCGCGTAGAGGCCGCCGACCCAGATGAGCAGCTGCCTCACGATCGACCCGTCCGTGCCCTTGCCGAAGAGGCTGCCCACGAGCAGCTTGTTCACGGTCGCCGCCACAAGCGCGACCATCAGGCCGGCCATCGCGCCGGATCCGCCCGAAACGCGCAGGCGACCGGCGACGAACCCGCCGGCGCCGACAGCGAGGAAGAGCATCGCGAAGAGGATCTCGCCGGCGACGAGACCCGGCGACATCAGGCTGAAGTAGGCGATCGCCCACATCGAGACGGCAGTCGCGAACCCAAGCGCGCCCACGAGGCCGGTGCGACGGGCGCCTGCATGGATCGGTGATTCGTGCATGATCCACCTATAGTACGCCTCCATTCGGACCTCCCGCTGATGGACGCCGCATCCAAGACCGCCGACGAAGCTTCCGTGCGCGAGGGATCGCGCCGGGTGCGCGACGGCATCATCGACGTGTATGCGCAGCTCACCAAGGTGCGGCTCAATGCGCTGGTGCTGGCTACAGCCGCAGTCGGGTTTGCGTGCGCAGTGCCGGCGCGCGGCGACTGGGCGCGCTTCGGATGGACGATGCTGGGCACGGCGCTGTGCGCCGCCAGCGCGAGCATGCTCAACCAGCTTGTGGAGCGCAGCCGCGACGCCCTGATGGAGCGCACGCGGACGCGTCCCCTGCCCCGCGGCCGGGTGGGCAGCCTGCAGGTCTTCGTGTCCGGAACCGTGAGCGCGTTCGGGGGCTTCGCCGTGCTCGCGGTGCACGCCAACCTGCTGGCGGCAGCACTTGGCCTCGCGAACATCCTTCTGTACGTGCTCGTGTACACGCCCCTCAAGCCGCGCACGACGCTGAACACCGTCGTCGGTGCGGTGTGCGGCGCGGTGCCGCCGATGCTTGGGTGGGCTGCAGCCTCGGGCTCGCTCGGACCGGGGGCATGGGCGCTCGGTGCAGTGCTCTTCGTATGGCAGCTGCCGCATTTCATGTCGCTGGCGTGGCTCTACCGCGAGGACTACGCGCGCGGCGGGTTCGCGATGCTGCCTGTGGTCGATGCGCGCGGCGACGCCACCGGGCAGACCGTGCTGCTCACGTCGCTGCTGCTGGTGCCGGTGTCGCTCATCGTCACCCTCACCGGCACGGCCGGATGGTGGTACGCGGGCACCGCGCTCCTCCTCGGTGTGGCCGCGAGCGTCCTTGGCGCCGCGTTCTGGAGGCGCCGTGACCGTCCCGGCGCGCGCCGCGTCTTCCTGGCGAGCATCATCTACCTGCCACTGCTGCTCACGGTCATGGTGATCGACCGCGGACCGGTGGATCCGAGGGTGGCGGTGCGTGCGGGTGCCACGGTCGCCGAGGAGCCTGAAGGAGGCGCCGGCGGTGCCGCCGGAGCATCTGGCCGTACGGCAGGCGGTCCCGTCGACGGCGCACGGAGCGGTGCGCGATGAGCGCCACGAGGACGCTGACCTGGCGCGCGGGAGGATGGGTCATCGCCGGCGCCGTGCTCGCCACCCTTGCGGTGCTCGGATTCGCGCTCGTCGGCCCCCTGAGTGGAGTGCGGCCTGTGGGCGACGGCCGCGATCCGGCGACCTACGGGTTCGACCTGTCGGGGCTGATCCTGCCCCGCGAGGGGCTCGCGGCGAGCGGGAACCCGCGGGACTTCCTGGCGGCGCTCGACTCGCCCGCGGTCATGCCCGGATCGGCCATGGTCGAGCACAACGCCAAGCGCCGCGGCAAGTATGTGGTGACCGGAGACCGCGTGATCGGCGTGTTCATCGGCGGCGTGGCGCGCGCGTATCCGCTGCGGCTCATGAACGTGCACGAGGTGTGCAACGACGAGGTGGCGGGCATCCCGATCGCGGTGACCTACAGCCCGCTCACGGACAGCGCCGTCGTGTTTGACCGGCGCGTCGGCGACCGGGTGATCGCGCTCGGCGTGAGCGGCCTGCTCTACAACTCGAACACGCTGTACTACGACCGCGGCGGCGAGGGGCACGTGCCGAGCCTCTGGTCGCAGCTGGCATTCCGCGCCGTCGCGGGTCCGCAGGCGGGCACTCCGCTTGAGCCGATCCCGGGCGTGAGCGTCAGCAACTGGGGCACCTGGCTCACCACGCACCCGCAGACGCAGGTTGTGCTGCCCGCCGAGAGCGACGAGCGGCGCATGAAGTCGACAAGCTACGAGCGGTACTGGCGGGACGGGCGCGTGGACTTTCCTGTCGTGCGCCTGGCCCCGCCTCCAGCCGAACGCACCACGCCGATCGGCACCGTCTCGCTGCGCACCGGCGCGCTGTTCGACCAGGTGATGCCGCCCATGACCTTCGTGATGGCCGTGCGGCGTGCCGATGACTGGGTCGTGGTGCCGCTGCCGGAGATCGTGAGGCTGTGCCTCCCTCCAACAGGCTTCGCGGAGACTTCGGGGCTCGGAGCGCCCATCACGTGGCGCGCCGCGCCGGACCTTGGTGCGGTCATCGTGTCCCCCCCGCCGAATCCCGTGGTGATCCCCTGCCGCTGGTTTGCGTGGGACGCGTTCCACCCGGCGCCGGATGGCGGGAGCGGCGAACCGGCGGGTGCGCCTGCGGCGGCGTCTTCCACGGGCCCGTAGCGGCAGCTACCGCGCGCCAAGCCACAGCGTCAGGTACGTGACGATCCAGATCGCGTCGAGCGAGTGCCAGTACATGGCGCTCAGCAGCACGCCGTTCGAGTGGTCCGGTCCGTACCGGTTCGCGCGCGCGCGCGCGGTGACGAATCC
>VERO01000260.1 GCA_018882625.1 Phycisphaerales bacterium
GCATTAGGCACCGTGATGCCGTGCTTGGTGGCCAGACCGCTGCGCGGGCGCACCTGGCCCTCGAACCCGACAGGAATCGCCAGCGCAAGCCCTGTCGGCACAATCGCAATCGCACCAGGCTCAAGCGTCATCGGCGCATCGAGCGCGGCGTGCAGGTCGAGCCCGGCTGCACCGTCCGACTGGTACGCGGGCACATGAGCCTTGGCCGAAAGCCGACGGAACGACACCTGGGGCGATTGCATCAGGGCACGCTACCGCAGAGCGCGCCAAGGTCCCTGAGCCCGACCACCTCGGGCGAGAAGAAGGGCTCGGCGGCCGCCGCCCCAATGCGCCCGCCGAAGTAGCGGTCGCCGGCAGCAACGCGGTCGGGCACGCCCAGATTCGGCGCATGATCCACAAACTGGCTCCGGTAGCACAGGATCGCCTGCTGCTTCACGCTCTCGAACCCACTGGTGTCGATGCAGAATGTGGGCTGAGGCACACTGCGCAGGTGCGTGCACCAGTAGTGGAAGAGCCGCCGCGGATGGCAAGGCGCCCCCGCAAGATCGCTCTTCACGAGCTTGGCCCAGAAACGTGCGTCGCGCACCAGCGCCGCCGCTGCGACATGATCTGGATGCGCATCCTCGGGGTAGGGCGCAAACAGCACGTCTGCCTGCAGCGCCCGGATCGCCTCGGCCACCACGCGCCGCGACGCAAGGTCCGCCACGAACTCGCGGTTGCGCAAGCCAAGCTGCACCCGAGTCACGCCGAGCACCCGGGCTGCCTCGGCCGCCTCGCGCATGCGGATCTCGGGCGAACCCTTCGGCGTCGGCTCGCCATCGCTCATGTCCACGAGCGTGACGATGTGACCCTGCGATGCCAGCAGTGCAATCGTGCCACCCATGCCAAGCTCCTGGTCATCCGGATGCGGACCGAAGACGGCGATGCGCAGGGGGGTTGGGCTCGCAAGTGCCATGCGTCACACGGTAGCGGCTGCTGGCCTGTCCGTGCCCGGCCACGCCTCAGCCACCCGATCGCGCCAGCACCTCGGCATACAGCCGTTCCAGCTGATCGCACATGACGCGCCAGTCGAACGCAGTGCGCACCGACTCGCGCGCCGCCGCACCCATGCGCTCGCGCGCGGCCGGGTCCATCACAAGCCCGCGCACCGCGCTCTCGAGCGACTCACGGTCGTCAATCTTCAGCAACCGCCCAGTGACCCCATCCACGACCACCTCGCGCGTGCCGTCGATGTCGTAGGCCACCACCGGCTTCCCGCACAGCATCGACTGCACGACCGCGCGCGGCAGACCCTCCCGGTATGACGGATGGATGCACAGGTCCGACGCAGCCAAGTACGCAGGCACCTCCGCCGGCTGGACCAGCCCCGCAAAGGTCACGCGCCCCTCGAGCCCCATCTTCGCGACGCGCGCCTTGAGCCGCTTCGTCCACCACCCGTTGCCGACCCACAGCATCCGCAGGGGACCGGACCTCAGCTGCCCCTCGAGCGCATCGAGCAGGTCATCGTGGCCCTTGAGCTTGGCGAGCCGCGCGAGCGTCACCGCCACCACATCGCGCTCTCCAAAACCCAGCCGCGCACGCGCCGACGCACGGAGCGATGCAGTCTCTAGAAACGGCTCCACCTCCATGCCACTGCGGATCGTGCGGTACTGCGAAGGCTCGCCCACGCCCCGAGCTAGCGCCTGCTGCGTCATCGCATCAGCCACAGACACGATCGCATGACACCGCCGCGCCGCCCACTTCTCGCTGAGCACATATACCGCGTTCAGCAGGGCCGGCTGCCAGCGGTGAAAGGGGAGTCCATGGATCGTGTGGACAACAACCGGCACGCCCTCCGCCCATGCCGCTACACGGCCAAGAATGCCCGCCTTTGACGAGTGCGTATGCACCACATCGGGCCGCCATCGCCTCATGAGCCGCCGCATCTGGCTGTACGCGCGAAAGTCCTTGATGGGCGCGATGCGCCGCACGAGGCAGGGCACCTCAAATGTCTCGATGCGGCCGTCGCCGAGCGCGCGCTGCAGGAGCGAGCCTTCAGGCCCATAGATCGGGCCGTACGCAAGCCCCACACGGTGCCCTCGTTCAGCAGCGCCGATGCACGAGAGGATCGTGTTCTCCTGCGATCCACCAAGGATCAGCCTCGTGCTGATGTGCAGGATGCGCAGCGGCCGCGTCATGCGCCGCCGCCCTCATCGACGCCCTTGCCACCGTGCGCCCGATCATCCGCCGGCTCAACCTGCTCCGCCGGATAGTGAATCCACTCGAGGCACAGTCCCTCTGGCGGCATCGTGCGTCCGGCCGCCGATCGATCACGGCCCACGAGAATCCCCGCTACATCGCCGGGCGCAATCCGCCCACGACCGACCTCGACCAGCGTGCCCACCAGTATCCGCACCATGTGATGCAGGAATCCGCTGCCCGACACCTCGATGCGCACGAGCCCAGGCGCCCGCTCCACCACCGTGAGCGTGTAGATCGTGCGCACCGTCGTCTCGCGCGCGTCAGGGTCATGCGCTAGCGCACGAAAGTCATGGGTGCCTACGAAGAACCCGCACGCTGCGCGCATCGCCACCACATCCAGCGCCGGCCTCACCGCCGCCACTGTGTGCCGCTCGAACACCCCGGCGCGCCCGGCCATGCACACGCGCGCATCGCCATGCACCAGCGTGTACGAGTAGCACTTCGACAGGCATCCGCCAATGGGGTTGAAGCCGGGAGCCACCAGGCGCGCCTCACGCACCTCGATATCGCGCGGCAATCGCGAGTTGAGCGCATCGGGCAGCCGCTCGCACGGCACGCGCATGTCCACCGCATCAAAGGCCGCCACCTGCCCGCGCGCATGCACCCCAGCGTCGGTGCGGCTCGCGCCAACCACCGTCACCGGCTCGCGCACCACATCCTGCACGACGCGCTGCAGCTCTCCCTGCACGGTGCGCAGCGGCTCCATCCCCGGCGGCTCCTGCCGCTGCCACCCGTGAAAGTCGGTTCCGTCGTAGGCGAGCAGAAGCCGGTATCTCGCCACGCGACGCTCCTTCCGGGATCAGTGCCCGAAGAGCGTCGCCGGCGCGAACATGCCCTTGCTCTCGAAGTAGCCGAGCGCCTCGTCGACGGACCTGAAGATCTTCGTCGCGGTCTCGGTGATGAACGGGCTTGGGTTCTTCTTGGGCTTCCACACCACATACACCTCCTTGGTGTGCTCGAAGGCGTGGTGCAGCTCGCGCTCGACACCCGACGAGAGGCCGGGCACCCCGCCCGGCAGCTCAGGCACCAGCGACACGATCATGTCGCTCTGGTCGATGAGCTTGAAGTCGCGCATGTAGATCTGGCCGTCGACGTCGCCCGCGATGTCGAGCACCTCGCGCACCGGGAGCCGTATCGAGGGCGCGCCCTCACGGCCGCCGAAGGTGTGCGGCTCGATCGTGATGAAGTCCTGTCCGTTGCGCGCGGCATCGATCGCCCGGTCAAGCAGCAGCTTCTCGTCCACGTCGCCCGGATCGAAGGTGATGAAGTGCTTGGCGAGCTCCGCACGGAAGCGGTTGATCTCCGCGAGCACCTCGGGCA
>VERO01000261.1 GCA_018882625.1 Phycisphaerales bacterium
AGCTCGCGATGCGCGAGATCCTGGCGCTGCGCAAGCTTGCGGGCATCGCGGGCGAGCTGTCGCGGCTTGCGGCATCCGCACGGAAGGCCAAGAGCGATGCGTGAGCTCCAGGCCACTGCACGCATCGCCGCCCGGCCGGAGCCGCTGGAGTCCACCGGCATGCGCCAGCGCACGCTCGTTCGGCCAGTGACCGTGCGCGGCAAGGGGCTCTTCATGGGCGTCGATGCCGAGTGCGTCATCGCGCCGGCCCCTGCAGGAACCGGCATCGTCTTCGAGCGCTCGGACCTCGACCCCCCCGTGGCCATACCGGCGACGACGGCCAATGTCGTCACGCGTCCGCGCCGCAGCACGCTGCGCGCCGGCGATGCGACAATCGACACCGTCGAGCACCTGATGTCGGCGCTCACGGGGCTTGGCATCGACAACGCGTTCGTGCGGCTTTCCGGTCCGGAGGTGCCCGCCGGCGACGGCAGCGCCCTGCCCTTTGCTGCGCCGATCCAGGAGGCTGGCGTCGCCGAGCAGGACGCCGAGCGCCGCGTCTTCCGGCTGCGCACGCCGATCGTGCTGCAGGAGGACGACTCGATGATCGCCGCGCTGCCCTGCGACGGAGACGCGATGCGCCTCACGTACGAGCTCGACTACGAGGGGCTCAGCAAGCGCATCGGGCGCCAGACAGTGTCCTTTGACCTCGGCGAGGGGGACTTCATGCGCGACATCGCGCCCGCGCGCACCTTCAGCATGCGCGAGGAGGCCGAGGCGCTCTGGAACGCAGGCCTGTGCAGGCACCTCACGCCGCGCGACGCGCTGGTGATCGGCGACGACGGCCCGATCGACAACGAGTGGCGCTATCCCGACGAGTGCGTGCGCCACAAGGTGCTCGACGTGATCGGCGACCTGGCGCTCGTGGGCTGCCCCGTGGTCGCCCGCATCGTCGCGCACCGGTCGGGGCACGGGCTCAACCGCCGGCTCGCGGCGCGCATCCGCGAGCAGGTGCTCGAGGCGCGCCGCGCGAGCGTCGCCGAGGAGGGCCGCGTGCTCGACTCGCGCGCGATCCTGCGGCTGATGCCGCACCGCTACCCGATGCTGCTGGTCGACCGGGTCGTCGAGATGCACGGCAACCAGCGCGCGGTGGGCGTCAAGAACGTCACCATCAACGAGCCGTTCTTCTCGGGGCACTACCCCAACACGCCGATCATGCCGGGCGTGCTGATCGTCGAGGCGATGGCGCAGCTTGGCGGGCTCCTGCTCTCGCAGACGCTCGAGCACACCGGCAAGGTGGCGGTGCTGCTCTCGCTCGACAAGGTGAAGCTGCGCAAGGCCGTGACGCCGGGCGACCAGCTCGTGCTGGAGGCCGAGACCATCCGCGCCACCGCGCGCAGCGCCGCGGTGCAGTGCCGCGCGTGGGTTGCGGGAAAGCTCGCGGCAGAGGCGCAGATCAGGTTCATGATGGTCGATTCGGAGTTCGAGTGATGACACGCATCCACCCCACAGCGATCATCGACCCCACGGCGGAGCTTGCCGACTCCGTGGAGGTCGGCCCCTACACCGTCATCGGCCCGCGCGTGCGCGTCGACGAGGACTGCGTCTTCCGGTCGCATGTGCACGTGACGGCCCTGACGCGCGTCGGGCGCGGCAACGACTTCCACTCCTTCGCGATCGTCGGCGGCGACCCGCAGGACCTCAAGTTCCACGGCGAGACCACGTGGCTCGAGATCGGCGACTACAACACGGTGCGCGAGCACGCCACGATCCACCGGGGCACGGGCAACGGCGGCGGCATCACCCGCATCGGCTCTCACAACCTCATCATGGGCAACGTGCACATCGCGCACGACTGCGTGATCGGCAACCACTGCATCTTCGCCAACAACGCGATGCTCGCGGGGCACGTGCACGTCGAGGACTACGCGAACATCGGCGGCGGCGCCGGCCTGCACCACTTCGTGCGCGTGGGCTTCTGCTCGTTCGTGGGTGCGATGGCGCGCGTCAGCAAGGACATCTCGCCCTTCATGCTCGTCGAGGGCTCTCCCGCCACCGCCAGGGCGTACAACCACATCGGCATGAGCCGGCTCGGCCTGCCCGAGATCGAGCTCGAGGCGGCCAAGGACTGCTACAAGCGGCTGTTCCGCGCCCGAGGCGGCAGCATCGAGGCGAAGGTGACCGCGCTGCTCAAGGCCTGGCCGGACTCCAAGGTGGTCCGCCGCGTCGCCGACGCTGCCATGGCGGCGAGCGACGGGGTCCACGGGCGCTCGCTCGAGCACACGCGCAAGGATGACAAGCGGATCCGCCGCACGGAGCGGTGAACCACCGCGGATCGCCTGCATCCGGCAACGGCTGCGGGCGGGCCGGCGCAACTTCCTTCGGCTCCGGTCGTCGTGCTACCCTCATGTACCCCATGTCAGCCAAGGCAGAGCGCATCGATGAGCTGATGACGAAGGCCCACGCAGCCCTGAAGCGGGCCGAGTGGTTCGAGGCGGAGCGGCTCACGGCTGCGGCCCTGCAGACCGCGCACTCCGCGCGCGACTTCGGCGAGATGGCCCGGATCGCCCTGCCGCTGCTCGAGTCGCGCCGCCAGCGCATGCAGGCGGCCGTCGACGTGTCGCGCACGGTGCGAATCGTGCAGGGACCGGTGCCCGAGGATGTCGAGGTCGAGCCCGGCTGCCACCTTCTCGCGCCGCCGCTGGTGGGCGCGGACGCGAGGCGCCTCCGGCTCTCGGCGCTCCGGCGTGATGTGCATGCGGTCGTGCTGTGCCGCGAGCTGACCAACCGGCTTGGCCTGGTGCCGATCGTCGCCGTCGGCGAGATGGTGGTCCGTGCGCGCATTGACCCGCCCAAGAACCCGAACAAGCCTGAACGGTCATGGTTCGTGTCGGCGCTGGAGCAGCTTGGCGATGCGGCCATCGCGTCGCTCGACACTGGCATGGAGATCGAGCGCCAGGTCGGCACGGTGATGGCGATGCTCGATGCGCACCCCGACCACGAGAAGCTGCACCAGTTGCTTGCGGAACTGTGCGCCCGCGCCGAGAAGGAGCTCGCCGGCAAGCCTGCGCGCGCACTGCCGCTCACCGACCTCGATGACGAGCTCGGCGTGGAGGACGAGATTGGCCTGCTCGACGATGATGGCTCCGACGACGAGCCCGACGAGGACGATCTCGGCGCGCGCAAGCCAGGTCGCACGCGGCCGTGAGCGGGCGCCCCGCGGGGACGGCCGCGCCGACATCTGGCTCATCCAACGGATCGCCCGCTTCGGCGGCGAGCATCATCGCAGGAGTTCCTGCGCGCAGTGCCGCGCTCTACCGCGAGATTCGCTTCTCCGTCGGGGATCCTGCGGCGCTGGTGATGCTGCCGCGGGCAGGAGCGTCCGGTGTGGAGCGCCTCCTGATCATCCGCGACATCGAGATGGACCGCGCGCGCCGGCACGCGCGCGCCGACCGGGTCGCCTGCCCTGCTGACTTTGCCCCCGGCGGCGGCCTCTCCGGCGACCGCGAGACCGCCACCGCGCAGTCCGTGGCCGAGTGCGTGCGGCGCAGCGGACTGCGCCGAGCCGTGCTCGAC
>VERO01000262.1 GCA_018882625.1 Phycisphaerales bacterium
GGAATAGGGTGCGTCCGAACAGAAACGGATCCCTTTTCCTGACCCTCTCGACCGAATGGGAATGTGCCCGCAAACCGAGGGGGGTCAAGCGTGCGGAAGCCTGTTTTGCGACTTTCCAACGCGACCTGAACCGTCCAACACAGCGCTGCAACACGCCTCTGCCGAGGAAAAATCAAGTTATGGTGTCAGTCAGCCGAACTGGCCGCGCAGAAGCAGCGGCATCGCTGCTTTTATCCGCACTGCCCGGATTGAGCCCATGACCGACTCTGCGTCCTCACGCGAACCGCAATCCACCGCCACGATCAGATCTTGAGGGGTTCGTCCGACCGCCTGAATGACAGGGGTGGATGGGGTGCTGCTGGAGGGGCCAGTCTGGTGCGGTCTCTCCCAGCCGAGCTCCACCCGAGGTTGCGCCGAACCTCTCGTCGCCTGGTTCGGTGCGACGATCTCTCGGACGTCGTCGAACAGGACGGGTACCGTTCGATCCACCCACGTGGCGTGCACGGCTGCGGAAACCTCGGCCTGCACGGCCAGCAGCGCGTTGTTTCGGGCGCGCTTGACGGCGTCAGGCACATCGTCCTCGAAGCGCTCGATCGCTGCGGTGCCGGGCCGAGGCGAGTACTTGAAGATGAAATTGTTCTTGAAGGGCACGCGGCGGACAAGCGCCACGGTGGCCTCGAAGTCCTCGTCAGTCTCCGTCGGGAAACCCACGATGATGTCGCCGGCGATGCCTGCGTCAGGGAGGTACTCGAGCGCCGCCGCGACGAACTCGAGGTACTCGCCAGTGGAGTAGCCCCTGTTCATGAGCTTGAGGATGCGGTCCGAGCCGCTCTGCGCGGGCGCGTGCAAGTACCGGCAGATCCTCGGACAGTCGCGCATGACCGTCAGGATGTCGGTACCGAAGTCGCGCGGGTAGCTCGTCACGAAGCGAAGCCGCGGGAGTTGCGGGATCTCATCGTGGATGCGTGCCAGGAGGTCCGCGAAGGTGGTCACCCTTGTGCCGCTCGTGGGGCCAGCAGCTGACTGGGCGGATGACCTAAACGCCGACAGCCCAGGACCGACTTGGGCCAGCTCGCTGCCCCCAACCGACACCGCCGTGCCGTGGGTGTACCGATAATGATTCACGGTTTGGCCGAGCAGTGTGATCTCAAGGGCACCCGCATCGGCGAGCCGCCGGCATTCCTCGACGATGTGGTCGGGCGGCCGGTGCACCTCCGCCCCTCGGGTGTTCGGGACCACGCAGTAGGTGCAGAACTTGTTGCAGCCACGCGTGATGCGGACATAGGCAGACCTCCGGCGGGCGTGCTCCCCAGATAGGCGAAAGCTGCGCGAGAGGTCGAGCGCCTCGAGGTTGTCCTCGGCGGCGGCGAGGGTGGCCGTACGACGGGTCCTGTTGCCCGCGAGCGCGACCCTCGCGCTGCGCGGGGCGAGCCCCACAGCCCGGTCCGCGGCCTGCGTCTCCGTAGAGGCAGCCATGGCGGTTCGGGCGTTGTCAATCAGCTGCGGCAGGCGATCGAGCTCTGCCGGCCCGCAGAGCAGGTCCACCTGCGGGTGGCGACGCATCATGTCGAGGCCGTCCCGCTCCGCCATGCAACCGATGACCCCAAGGATCAGCCTTTCGCCCGCCTTCTTGCGCTGACCCACGATTCCGATGCGGCTGTAGGCCTTCTGTTCAGCCTGCTCCCGCACGGAGCACGTGTTGTAGAGGACGATCTGCGCCTCATCGGGGCGGTCCACGAACTCGTACCCCAGGCTTGAGAGCTGGCTGTGCACGAGCTCGCTGTCGAGCTCGTTCATCTGGCAGCCGAAGGTCTCGAGATACACGCGCATGGGGCAGCGGAGGATAGTCGTGCGCGTGCCGGATTCATTCGCTCCAGCGCGCGCGGATGGCCGATACACAACGCGATGCTTCGCGCCGGACATGGGATCGCGCTGGCCACGCTCT
Organism: Phycisphaerales bacterium; assembly: GCA_018882625.1. Classification (GTDB taxonomy): domain Bacteria; phylum Planctomycetota; class Phycisphaerae; order Phycisphaerales; family SM1A02; genus ZLKRG44. The sequence continues at coordinate 1,946 of VERO01000262.1, forward strand.
GCCTCCTGGTCGTGGGAGTCATCTTCGTGAATTCCGCCAGCTTGAGCGTGCACGGGTCCGGTACCACGACGCTGCACGGGCTCCTGACCTCGCGCGCGACCATCTTCGCTGTGCTCGCCGCGCTCTGCCTTGCGGCAGGGGCGCTGGTGCCGGTCGATCGGCTCGCGAACTTGCGCGGGGCGCTGAATCCTGTGCCATGGATCCTGGGGATCTCGGTGCTGGGCATCCTGCTGACCCACGTGCCGGGTGTCGGAAAGGAAGTCAACGGCGCGCACCGGTGGATCGCACTGGGACCGATCACCTTCCAGGGCAGCGAGCTTGCCAAGTGGGGGTTGCCCTTTGCGATGGCCTGGTGGTGCTGCCGCAACAGCACCCGGGCCCGGGAGTTCTGGAGGGGATTCGCGTTTCCGCTGGCTGTCGCCTCTGCGATTTGTGTCGGCATCGCGATCGAGGACCTAGGCACGGCGGTCCTGATCATGGCCGTGGCGCTGATCATGATGGTGGCAGCGGGCTGCCGGGTGTGGCATGTCGCGATGCTTGCACCGGTGGGCATCGTGGGCTTTGTGGCGCTGATCGTGGCGAGCCCGTACCGCGTCAACCGCATCCTGGCGTACCTCGATCCTTACCAGGACCCTCAGGGCATTGGCTACCACGTGATCCAGTCAATGGGCGCGATTGGGGGCGGCGGGCTCGCGGGCCGGGGTCTGGGCAACAGCATCCAGAAGTTCGGCTACCTGCCTGAGGGAACCACCGACTTCATCTACGCGATCATCTGCGAGGAGACCGGGCTCCTCGGCGCCGCAGGCGTCATCGCGCTGTACGTGCTGCTGCTGTGGTGCGGGTGGATGGTGGTCGGCGCCACGCGCCGCGATGTATCCCCCGATGGCATGCGGGCCGAGACGCCTGCCCTGACGCCATTCTCGCAGCTGCTCGGACTGGGCATCCTCGCGACGATTGGCCTTCAGGCGCTCATCAACATTGCGGTTGTGACCGCGCTCGCGCCCACGAAGGGCATCGCGCTTCCGCTGGTGTCGCGTGGCGGAACCGGATGGATGCTGACGTGCCTGGCGCTGGGGCTGCTCATTGCCATGGATCGGCGTGCGGCGTCGGCCGCCGTCGCCGAGCGGGCCCCCGAGGGAGTTCCGGCGCCGCAGGGCTGATGCCCGCGGCACCACAGATGTCTACTGTTGCCGGACGATGTGCGCCCTGACAGGCATGCAGGATGCGAGGCCGGCGTGAGTGCCGCTGAATCGCCCGGGCGCGTGCGTGCTGCGTGCGTGGTCATGGCCGGTGGAGGCACGGGTGGCCACATCTCGCCCGGGCTCGCGATCGCGGAGCGCATCGGGGAGATCGACCCCGCTGCACAGGTGGTCTTCGCCTGCTCGGGCAGGCGGATCGACGCCGACATGCTGGTGCAGGCGGGCGCGAACTTTCATCCGATTCCGGCAGAGAGCCCCTCGCTCGAACCGCGCCGGCTGATGCGCTATCTGCGCGCGTGGTGGCCCGCGAGGCGGTCGGTGCGGGAGCTCTTCGATGGGCGTCCCGTGACTTGCGTGGTGTCGCTCGGCGGGTTTGTCACGCCGCCGG
>VERO01000263.1 GCA_018882625.1 Phycisphaerales bacterium
TGCGCCTTGCGGCCTACTTCAAGACTAGCGCGGAGTTCTGGATGAACCTGCAGGCGCGCTACGACCTCGAGGTCGCCCGCGACTCCGGGGGCACCAAGTCGATCTCGAGGATCAGGCCGTACAAGGCCGCCTGAAGCGCGTACGTGCGGCGCAAAGCGCGAACGCCCCGGCCGGTGGACCAGGGGCGTTCACTCTTAACCTGCTGGCGCGCCAGTGTCGCGCGCGCCTCTTGAAGTAGTCCGAGCGGAACAGGTTTCAAAAAAGGGTGGGTTGGGTTTCGGCTCTCCGAGAGAGCGAGACGCTCCTCTGGCGCGCTCGGAATGGGGTTCCGGCTCGCTGGGAGAGAGCGGGATACCCCTGGGAGACGGTCCATGTATCGCCTCCTGCCGCTGAAGTACTGGCGGCATCAGGACAGCTTCAGCAGCATGTGATGCTGAGAGACCGACGAGCCATCCACCCGAAGCGAATCCGGCTCGGTTCCCCAGGTGATGAATCCAAGAGACTCGTAGAGCGCCCTTGCCGCAGTTCCCTCGCCTGAGACGCTGAGGGCCACCGAGTCGACGCCAGCCCAGGTTCGCGCGTGATGCACGCACGCCTCGACGACCGCGCGTCCGAACCCGCGTCCGCGGTGGCTCGGGGAGACATAGACGCCCCAGACGCTCGAGCGGTGCCGCTGCTTCTTCCGCGTTTCCCGAAGGATCCCCGCCATCGCCACGAGCCGTTCGGGCCGGTCGGGATCGTCGATCGCAAAGACGGGACGATCGGGATCCGTGAGGTACGCCTCGACCACGGAAAGCTCGCGGAAGCGGCAATCCTCGGGGGATGATCCGAACGCCGTCGGCTCCGCAGAGAGAGCTTCGCGTCGGAGCGCGTGGAGGCGAGGGGCGTCCGCGTTGGTCAACCGCCTTGGGTGGTGCATGCGGGTCAGTATCCGGACCGTTTCGTGCGCCCGCAACTTTGGCGAAACACAACGGTGCTCCCCATGCGGGGGGCTTTGTACGGCGAATCATCGTTCACCAGAGACAAATCACGCGGAGAGACAAGGAGAGACAAACAGCGCGATTTGGCGCTGCGGCGTCCCTGGTCGCGCTGCGCGAGCTCGCACCAGAGACAACGAGAGACAAACGCCCGTCCATCGCCCACGCTCGATTTCGCCGCTTCTCCCCCGCGAAAGTGAAAGACGCCCCGGTCGCAGGACCGAGGCGTTCTTCCTTCACCTGACGGGCGGCCGATTGTGGCGGCGACCCTGAATAGTCCGGTCGGAACAGGTTTCGAAGAGAAGCGGTGGGGTTTGGAGCGCCTAGACAGCGAGACGCTCCTCGCAGACGATGCCTACTCCGATCGCCCGAGCGAACGAAGCAGCTCCGGCACCCGCACCGATGCCGTCTCCCACACCAGTTCGAGCATGATCCCGTGGTACTGGTGCGTCGCGATGTCCTTCATCCCAGCGACCGCCTTCCAGCGGACTTCCGGGAAGCGCGCCCGCGTCTCGGCCGAGACGCCCTTCGCGGCCTCGCCGAGCACGACCAGGTCGTAGAGCACGGCGCGCATGGTGCGCTGATCGGCCTGGAACGCGGTGAAGTCCATCCCGCGCAGGAAGCCTGCGATGCGCTCGCATGCTTCGCGCATGTCCTGCAGGCGCTGCGCCTCGCTACGCGGCATACCGCAGGTCCCCCATGATCGCCGGGCGATCCGACTGGCGGATCCCGCTCGGGGTGGTCACGTCGACAGGAAGCCCAAGTACGGACTCGAGATGCTGCTTCACCTCGATCAGGTCGAGCAGGTCGCGATGTTCCTCGAACTCGACCAGCAGGTCCACGTCCGAGTCGGTCCGGGCGGAACCGCGCGCGCGCGAACCGAACACCCCGATCCGCAGCACGCCCATGCGGCGCAGCGCCGGCAACTCGGCACGGATCGCCGCCAGCAGCGCGTCAAGGTCGGCCGTGGCGTACGCACTCATGCCAGAATCGTAACCGGATCGTGGCAAGATCAGCTGCGGTCAGGCGGCTGTCGCGCACAAGAGTCCGAAGCGCATGTCGTTTCCGGAATAGCTTGCAGCATTACCTTGCCGACGTGCCGCCCATGCTCCGCACCGCCACGACCTCCAAGCGCCCCGGCACCCGCACCCGACGCACGACCAAGGCGAACGGCAACATCTTCGCCGACCTCGGCTTGTCGCCCCTCGAATCGGCCAGCCTGCGGCTTCGGGCGGGGCTCATGGCGGAGCTGATCAGGATCGTCCGCACGCGCAAGCTCACGCAGGCAGCGGGGCGGGCGGCGCGGCGCTAGCCAGCTTCAGCGCGACCTTCCCACGACCCCCGCACCCGATGGCGACCTTCCGCTTCACCGTGATCATGCAGCCTCCTCTCTCGCGCCGACGATGGCGTCCGTGCTGTGGAACGAGACCTCGATGCTCGAGTCCGACGAATCGAAATCGACCTGCCGCACCGCCAGCCGCACGAGCTCCACGCGCTCGCCCGGCTCGAGCATCGCCCACACCGCGGTGAAGTCATCGAGCAGGTGCGCAAGCCGGCTGTCCGACGGCGAGCCCTGGTGCGCGAGCGCCGCACGCACCGCACGCCTGACGTCAGGGCGCCCGCAGAAGCCGCGCAGCTCGTCGACGACCAGCGCCTCGATCTCCGCTGCAGGAAGCGACGGGTGCGGGCACGTGGCGCGTCCCTTGCGCATGGCAGACGAGCAGGTGTAGTAGCGGTACTTGCGCGAGTGCTGACCCTGGAAGACGTGCGTCATCGCCGCATCGCAGCGCCGGCAGCGCAGGATGCGCTTGAGCAGCGCGTTGTAGCGGTTCCTGAAGTCGTTGCCGCCGAGTCGCCCGTTGGCCTGCAGGCGCTCCTGCACCGCGCTGAAGGTGGCTGCATCGATGATCGCCGTGTGCTCGCCCGGGAACCACTCGCGCTTGTGCGACACCTCGCCGAGGTAGATCCGGCTCGTCAGCAGCCGGTAGAGCGTGCTCCTGCTGAAGGGCTCGCCGCCCATCACCTGGCCCACCTTGGTCTGCACGCGCTTGGTCGTCCAGCCGCGCTCGGCCACCTTGCGCAGGCAGTCCAGCAGCGAGGGGTTCTCGAGGTACATCGCGTAGATCTCGCGCACCTGATCGGCCTCCTCGGCGTTGAGCACCAGGCGCGGGCTCCGCGCGCTCCTGTCCACGTCGTAGCCCAGCAGCGGCCTGCCGCCGGTCCACTTGCCCTTGCGCTTGTGCGCGGCGACCTTGTCGCGGATGCGCTCGCCGATGATCTCGCGCTCGAACTGCGCGAAGGACAGCAGGATGTTCAGCGTCAGCCGGCCCATCGAGTGCGTGGTGTTGAACTGCTGCGTCACCGACACGAACGACACCTTGTGCGCCTCGAAGACCTCGACCAGCCTCGAGAAGTCCGTCAGCGACCGGCTGAGGCGGTCCACCTTGTAGACCACCACGCAGTCGACCTTCCCAGCCTTGATGTCCTCGACGAGCGCCGCCAGCGCCGGTCGCTCGAGGTTGCCGCCGGAGAAGCCGCCGTCGTC
>VERO01000264.1 GCA_018882625.1 Phycisphaerales bacterium
CGGCCTGATCCTGTGGGGCGATCCGGCCTACCCGCCGCTGCTGGCCGCATCGGTCGATCCTCCGATGGCGCTGTGGGTGCGGGGGAACCCAGCCGCGCTGCATGCGCCTGGGCTGTCGATCGTTGGCGCACGGCGCGCGACGAGCTACGGCATCGCCCAGTCGGCGCGCTTCTCGGAGCACCTGGCGGAGGTGGGCTGGATGATCGCGTCCGGAGCCGCACGCGGCGTGGATGCGCAGGCGCACCGCGGCGCGCTTCGGGCTGGGGGGACCACTGTGGCGATTGTTGGAGGAGGCCTCGCCGACCCGTACCCGCCCGAGCACCTCGGCCTGCTTCAGGCGATCGTCGAGGCGGGTGGTGCCGTGGTGAGCGAGTCGCCGATGGAGACGCCGGCTACGGCCGACCGGTTCCCTGCAAGGAACCGGATCATTGCGGGGCTGACCGCGCTGACGCTCGTGATCGAGGCCGCGCGTGACTCGGGTGCCATGATCACGGCGCGGCTGGCGCTCGAGCTGGCGCACCGGGATGTGCTGGCGCTGCCAGGCCCGGTGCACAGTGCGCTGTCCGCCGGCTGCCACGAGATCATCAGGACCGGTGGCGCGCTCGTGGAGTCGCCGGAGGAGGTGGACTCGCACCTGCGAAGGGAGAACGTGTTGCTGGCGGCGTCATGCGAGCCGAAGCCGGCTGCCGTGACGGCGCGGCGCGCGTCGGCCCGAGCCCCGCACTGCCGCAGCCCCGGCGGCGGCAACTCCGGCGGCGACAGCTCCGGCGGCGGCAACTCCGGCGGCGACAGCTCCGGCGGCGAATGCACCTCGAGTGGTGGCCGACGCCGCGGCTCCTCAGGCAGTCCCGGTCAGTTGAGGCCGAGCGAGTAGAAGATCGTCGAGAAGAGGAGGTCGGCGATGACGATCGTGACTGTCGTCTGGACGACGGTCGCGGTGGTGGCTCGGCCGACCCCCGCCGCACCGCCGGTCACGCGCAGCCCGTTGGTGCACGCGATCAGCCCCAGGATGAGGCCGAAGACGCCAGCCTTGAAGATGCCGGTCGTGAAGTCCACCATCTCGAGCTGGTCGATGGTGTTGAACTTGTAGATCTCGTACGGGATCCCCAGCACCCATACGCCGACCACGCCGCCCATCACCACCGACATCAGGTCTGCGAGCACGGCCAGCACCAGCAGGCTGCCTGCCGTCGCGATCAGGCGCGGCACCACGAGGAAACGCACGGGGTTGAGCGCCATCGCCTCGAGCGCCTCGATCTCCTCGCCGACGACCATCGTGCCGAGCTCTGCGGCGATCGACGCGCCCGCGAAGCCAGTGAGCACAATCGCCGCGATGAGCGGACCGAGCTCCCTGAAGACCGCAACCGCGATGAGGTTGGCGACCTTGTCGGTCTGGCCGAAGGTCTGCAGGCTCGGCGCCGTCTGCAGCGCCAGGATGATGCCGATGCAGCCTGAGACGAGCGCCACGATCCCGACGCTGCGCACGCCCACGCGCACGACCTGAGTGGCCAGTTCCTGCGCGCCGAAGCGCGCGCGCCTCAGCAGCAGGGCGCGCACGACCCACACCGTCACGTCGTAGAGCAGCCAGCTCCAGGCGCCGATCATGCTCAGCACGCCGGTCCAGACGTTCCACCACCACTCGACCGGGGCCATCAGCACAGCGCCCGCGCGGCTGCCCGCGGGGGTCCCGTCCCGAGATGGAGTGGATGCGGTGCTCATGATCTCGCGCAGCGCGGCACGCTCACGCCTTCAGTGCCGCGTCGCGGGATTCTGCGATGGAGAACATCTGGATCAGCCGGGAGATCTCGAACGCGCTGCGCACACGGGGGGAGAGGTTGCAGAGCACGAGCTTGGACTTGTTGCGCATCGAGGTCTGGAGCGCCTCCACGAGGGTCGCGATGCCGGATGAGTCCATGTAGGGGACCGCCGAGAGGTCGAGCACGAGCTTGGGCGGCTTCTCGGCCTGCACCGAAGCGATTGTCTTCTGCAGGCTCGGGGAGTGCGCCATGTCGATCTCGCCCTTGGGTGTGAGCACCACGGTGCTCCCCTCGGTCGCCTGCTCCACAGTCATCGTCTTTGCCACTCGGTTGGACTCCTCGGCGCCGATGCTAGCGCGGGGGCTCGGGGGCTGCGGCAGGAACCATCTTGAGCATCCGAAGGCGCATGCCTCCACCCGGGCGCTGCTCCCACGAGCACTCGTCCATCGTGTGCCTGATGAAGTGCACTCCAAGACCGCCCGGACGGACATCTTCGAGGTCGCGGCCGCGGATGGTGCGCGGGTCGACGCTCACGCCGAGGTCCTCGATCACGACCTCGAGGGAGTCGGGGCTCTCGTGCGTCCACGCACTGATCCAGATGCGGCCATCGCGCTGGCCCTTGTAGCCGTGGCGCATCACGTTCGCGAGCGCCTCATCCATCGCGAGGCTGATGAGCCCGCACGAGTGGTCATCGAATCCGCACTGGCTTGCCAGCGCATCCACCATCACGCGCACAGGACGGAGGAACTCCGGGGCGCTGAAGATGCGAATCGAGATGTCTGGATCTCTGGACATTGTCGGCTCCACCGCGTGACCCCGTGCTCTCACCTGTGCCGCGCAGCGCTGCGCGTCAGGTCGGGGGCTGGGGGGGAGGGTAGATGGTCGAGCTCTGCGGGCGCGCTGGTGGGTCGAGCCGCTGTGCGATCACCCAGTCGCGCCAGCGCCGGTATCCCTGGAGGCGCAGCGGAAGCGGATCGGTGAAGTCGTAGCCCAGCGTCTGGCCGGTCATCCGCTCGAGCGCGCCGATGGCCATCATGCGGACGAGGTCGTCATCGGAGCGGAGGCACTCGACGATCTCCGGGATCTGCTGCTTGCGCTCCTCTCGGACCGCGGACTCGATGGCGTACACCTGCGCGCCAGGCGCGGGGTTCTTGAAGCCGCCCTCGGTGGCGCTCGGTGCGCATGCGGCGCATGCCCAGACTGACAGTGCCGCGAGCGCGCCGCGCACGGCAGTGCCCCGGGTCACGGGTCTGGCTAGGAGGCCGTCGGGCGCCATGACTCGGAGCATAGGTTTCAGATGGGATCGCGCTAGTATCTGCCGCTTCATCCACCGATTCTCAACCTGGTCGTGGGCGACCAATGCGGAAAATCGGCAGGAGGGACCACGCATGTCCGCAGTTACAAGACCCACCTCGGACACGGATGCGCCCATGGCCTCGTCCGGACGCCGCGCCTCGCCGCTCGCGGAGATCCCCGAGGGCGTGTCGGAGGCCGTGCTCGTGCTCGACTTCGGCAGCCAGTACGCGCAGCTGATCGCGCGCCGGGTGCGCGAGGCTGGCGTGTTCAGCGTGCTTGTGCGGCCTGATGCGCCTGCGGCGGAACTGGCGAAGCTCAAGCCTGCGGGCATCATCATGTCGGGCGGGCCCTCGAGCGTGACTGATGCGGGTGCGCCGCGCTGCGATCCTGCGCTGCTCGACATTGGCGTGCCGGTGCTGGGCATCTGCTACGGCATGCAG
>VERO01000026.1 GCA_018882625.1 Phycisphaerales bacterium
GTGCTGGTGGTCACAGGATGGAAGCTCGCGAGCCCGACGCTGTTCCGCTCGATGTGGCGCGAGGGCATGGTGCAGTTCGTGCCCTTCCTCGTCACCGTGCTGGCGATCGTCTTCACCGACCTCCTGGTTGGGGTCATGATGGGCATGGCCACGAGCCTGATCTTCATCCTGTGGAGCAACACGCAGCAGGGCGTCCGGGTGATCGAGGAGAGGCACGTCAGCGGCGTCGTGCACCGCATCGAGCTCTCGGGGCAGACGACCTTCCTCAACCGTGCGCGGCTCGCCACCGAGCTCTCGCGCTACGCCAAGGGCGATCATGTGCTGATCGATGCGCGGATGGCCGACTTCATCGACCCGGACATGCTCACCATGATCCATGAGTTCGTGAACGAGACGGCGCCCCGGCGCGGGATCGACGTCAGCTGCATCGGGTTCAAGGACCGCTACCCGCGCATCACGGATCGTGTGCAGTATGTGGACGTGAGCACCCGCGAGATGCAGTCGAAGCAGACGCCTGGCACGGTGCTGGGGCTCCTGAGGGAGGGCAACGAGCGGTTCGTGAGCGGAAGGCGTCTGCACCGTGACCTCGTGCGTCAGGTGGAGGAGACATCATCCGGCCAGCACCCGATGGCCGCGGTGCTCAGCTGCATCGACTCGCGCGCGCCTGTGGAGCTGCTCTTCGACCTTGGCATCGGCGATGTCTTCAGCGCGCGACTGGCGGGCAATGTCGCCAGCCCCAAGGCGCTGGGGAGCCTCGAGTTCGCCTGCAAGGTCGCGGGCGCGAAGCTCATTCTCGTGCTCGGGCACACCCGCTGCGGAGCGGTGAAGGCGACATGCGACTTCGTCACCAAGGGGCTCGACCCCGTGCAGGCCACGGGCCTGACCAACCTTGGGGCCATCACCGACACGATCAGCGAGGCGGTGCGCATGGAGTCGAGGACGGTCAGCGGTCGCACGGCCGACAACGAGGAGTTCGTGGACCGTGTCGCTGAGATCAACGTGCGCAACACGATCCGGTGGATCCAGGCCAACAGCCCGACACTGGCGTCGATGGCGCTCAACGGCGAGATCGCCATCGTGGGCGCGATGTACGACGTCCGCTCCGGCAGGGTCGAGTTCCTGGACGGCGTCGGATTTGCCGCCGACGAGCCTGAAGCCGAGCGGATCCCGAACCGCACGCGGCCTAGCCTCGTATGAGGCGGTGATGGCACGAGAGGGCCCCCCACGTGACGATCGGAGCAGGACAGCTCGGTTACGCGCCCCGGCGCGTCGGATGCGGCGAAGGCGCGAGCGCGCTGATCGCTGAGCTGTCCCGCACGCTGGGTCTCTCCGTCTCGTCGCCGGAAGCCAGGGATGCCGTCCTGCAGGCCGCCGGCGACGAGCCGCTTGAGGCGGTGTCGCAGGCGCTCGGCACCAGTGGAGCTGTGCTCACGCCGCGCCGGATGAGGCTTGATGAGGCCGTGTGGCTCGCCGATTCGCAGCTGCCCATCGTGGTGTGGTGCCCGGGCAGCCGCGAGTGGATCGCGCTGCTGCGCCATGGGTTCTTCAGGGCGCGCGTATGGCGCAGCTCGCGGCCCGACGAGGGAGCCCAGACGATGTCGCGCGGCGAGCTCTGCAGCCTTCTGGGCGTGAGTGACCCGAGCGCCACGATCGAGGTGGGTGTGGTGCACTCGGCCATGCCCGCCGCCGCGGTCGCGGCACCTGCAACAGGCGATGGGCACCATGAGCACGACGTGAGCCCAGTGCGCAGGGTGTTCGCGCTGATGCGGCCCGAAGTGCCGGAGCTGTGGACGATCATCATCTTCAGCGCGATCACGGGCCTCCTGTACCTGGCGCTGCCGCTGGCGATCAACGCCTTCATCAGCAATCTGGGCTTCGGCACGACCAGCGGGCCCTTTGTGCAGGGGCTCGCCGTCATCTCCGGCGTGCTGCTCCTGTGCCTTGCGGTCGCGGGCGCGCTTCGTGGCATGCAGCATGTGGTTGCCGAGGTGATCCAGCGCCGCATCTTCGTGCGCTTGGGCACCGAGCTCTCGCACCGCCTCCCGCGCATCGACCTCGAGGCAATCGATGGCGTGCATGCGCCGGAGCTCGTCAACCGGTTCCTCGATGTGATCACGGTGCAGAAGAGCGCCTCGATGCTGCTGCTCACGGGCATCAACCTCGTGCTGAGCGCGACGATCGGCCTCACGGTGCTCGCCTTCTACCACCCGTACCTGCTCGCATTCTCGCTCGTGCTCGTGATCCTGCTCGGCCTGATCATGGCGGTCATCGGCAGGGGCGCCGTCAATACCAGCATCCAGGAATCGAGGCGCAAGTACGAGATGGTCAACTGGCTCGAGGAGATCGCCAGGCATCCGCGCGTGTTCAAGGGTCCGGGTGGCGCGGAGCTTGCGGCGGCACGCGCCGACGATCTCGTGCGCGACTACCTCGCCTCGCGCCGCCGGCACTTCAAGGTGCTGATGCGCCAGATCTCGAGCCTGCTCGGGCTCGAGGTGCTCGCCGCGACATCGCTGCTTGCCCTCGGCGGATGGCTGGTGCTCTCGCAGCAGCTGACGATCGGCCAGCTCGTGGCTAGCGAGATCATCCTGTCGGCGATCGTCGCATCCATCTCCAAGCTCGGGAAGCAGTTCGAGGCGTGGTACGACGCCGTGGCTGCGGTGGAGAAGCTCGGCCACCTGGTCGACCTCAAGCTCGAGCGCACGGGCGGCGAGTCGCGGACGGCCGCGCGCGAGGGGATGAGCGTGGAGGCGAAGTCGCTGGCGTATGCCCGGCTTGGCAGGCGTCCTGCGTTCGAGGGCCTCTCGTTCAGCGTCCAGCCGGGCGAGCGTGTGGCGCTGCTCGGCTCCCGCGGCATGGGCACCAGTTCGATCCTCGAGCTCATGCTGGGGATGCGCTCCCCGAGGCAGGGGGAGATCCAGATCGACGGGCTCGACGTGCAGAAGTGGGATCTCGAGGTCCTGCGGAGCCAGGCGTGCATCCTGCGCAGCACTGATCTCATCGCGGGGACCATTGCGGAGAACGTCTCGCTTGGGTCGCCGTCGGTCACGCATGCCGACGTGCAGCGCGCCGTTCAGGAGTCCGGTCTCGCGGAGTCGCTCCACAACCTGCCGCAGGGACTCGCGACGCCGCTGACCACAGGCGGCCTGCCGCTCACGGGGCGCCAGCGGGCGAGGCTCCTGGCGGCTCGCGCGATCGCGTCGAAGCCGAGGCTGCTCCTGCTCGACGAGATCCTCGACGGTCACGAGGACACGCTCGAGTGCCTCTCGCGCGTGCTCTTCGGCACGAACCATGCGTGGACCGTCATTGTGGCCACGCGCGACCCGCGTGTCGCCGCGCGGTGCGGCAGGACCATCGAGCTGGGTGCCCACTCGCGGGAGATGTCGCATGCATGAGGCTCCGCTGACGCCACCGCCGATGCCGTCGATGGCCTACGTGGGGTCCATGCGGGTCACGCGCGTGCTGGCGCGAGTGCTGGCGATGCTGTCGCTCGCCGTGGTCATCTCGCTGGCCCTCCTGCCGTGGCAGCAGTCCGTGCGCGGCACCGGGCGGGTCATCGCATTCAACCCGCTTGACCGCCGCGCGAACATCGAGGCCCCGGTCGAGGGCCGTGTGCGCAAGGTGCATGTGGTGGAGAACCAGTCGGTGAAGCAGGGCGACGTGATCGCCGAGATTCAGGACAACGATCCCAACCTCCTCGCGAACCTGCGCATCCAGCGCGACGCTGCGGTGGCGCGGCGCGCAGCGGCCCTCCAGAGGATTGAGGACCTCGACGCCCAGATCCTCAACCAGGAGCTCGCGAAGGTGCAGGCGATCGAGGGCGCGCAGCAGCGCGTTCAGGCAGAGCAGTTCGTGTACGAGACCAATGCCATCAACGAGCGCCGCATGGTCCAGCTTGTCGAGAAGGGCGACATCTCGCAGCGGGACTACGAGCTGGCCAAGCTCGCCGCGGACAGCGCCAAGGCCAACCATGCGGCCGCCAAGGCCATCCTCGAGCGCACGGGACGCGACTACGACGCGCAGATCTCCGCCACCAAGGCGAGCCGCCGCAGCGCGGAAGGCGACGTCGCGGCCGCGGACAGGGACGTGGCCGCGGTGGACATCCAGATCAGCAAGACCGAGCAGCAGATCGTGCTGGCGCCGCGTGACGGTATCGTCCTCAGCGTGGCGGTCACCGAGGGCGCCTACCTCGAGCCTGGCAAGCCCATCTGCGTGGTCATCCCGGACACGACCGAGCGCTATGTCGAGGCGTGGGTGGACGGCATGGACATGCCCCTGATCCGGTCACGCCGCATGCGCGATGACGGCACCGTGCGCCCAGGAAGCCCCGTGCGACTGCAGTTCGAGGGGTGGCCGGCCATCCAGTTCGTGGGCTCGCCGAGCGTGGCTGTAGGCACCTTCGGCGGCGAGGTCGTGTCCATCGACGCGACGGACGACGGGTCGGGACGCTTCCGCGTGGTGATTGCGCATGATCCCCAGGACCGCGCGTGGCCGACCGGCCAGTTCCTGCGCCAGGGCGTGCGCGCGAAGGCGTGGGTCATGCTCGAGGTCGTGCCCGCATGGCGCGAGGTGTGGCGACAGCTCAACGGCTTCCCGCCGGTCGGCGTGGAGCTGACCGTCAAGGAGTCCTGACGCAGCCGCCCTCGAGCGGACCAGTCCAGTACCCTTCGCGACCCCAATGGAGACCAACATGCGCATCGCGCTCGCCCACGGCGACGGCATCGGACCCGAGATCATGGACGCCACCATCGAGCTGCTGCGCGCAGCGGGATGCGCGCAGGCGATCGAGTTCGTGCCCGTGGAGATGGGCAAGTCGGTGTTCGAGAAGGGCGACTCGCGCGGGATGACCGATGCCGCGATGGCCACAGTCGAGTCGTGCGGGCTGCTGCTCAAGGGACCGATGGAGACCCCCAAGGGCGGCGGGGGCAAGTCGATCAACGTGACCGCGCGCAAGGTGTGGAACGCCTTCGCCAACCTACGCCACTTCCGCACGCTGCCTGGCGTGGCGACGCCCTACAGCGCCGCAGGAATCAGCCTCGACTTCGTCATTGTGCGCGAGAACATCGAGGACACCTACGGCGGCATCGAGCACCGGCTCTCGAGCGACGTGATGCAGTGCAAGCGGCTGATCAGCGCTCCAGGATCCGACTGCGTGCACCGCTTCGCCTTCGAGACCGCGCGGCGGCTGGGCATCACCAAGGTGCACTGCGGGCACAAGGCCAACATCATGAAGATGACCGATGGCCTCTTCCTGGAGCGCTTCCGGACCGTGGCTGCCGAGTACCCCGAGATCGAGACCGCAGACGTGATCGTCGATGCGCTGTGCATGAACCTGGTCATGAAGCCGCAGCAGTACCGGATGATCGTGCTGCCGAACCTGCAGGGCGACATCGTGAGCGACCTCGCGGCAGGTCTCGTGGGCGGACTCGGGTTCGCGCCGAGCGCGAACATCGGCAGCCAGATCAGCATCTTCGAGGCCGTTCACGGCACGGCACCGGACATCGCGGGCAAGGGCATCGCGAACCCGTGCTCGCTGATCCTGTCCACGCTCATGCTGCTGAGGCACGTGGGCCTGGTCGGGCGCGCGGCGCGCCTCGAGAATGCGCTGCTCGCATCGCTCGAGCAGGGCGTGCGTACCGGCGACTTCGGTGACCGCTCGAAGCCGGCGCTCGGCACGATGGACTTCGCGAGGGCGGTGGCGCAGCGGCTTGGGCAACGGCCCTCCGCGATCGAGCCTGTCCGCGAAGGCGAGGACCGGCTCGTGGCCAAGCCCCCGGTCAGGCCATCGAAGCCGATCGTGCTCCGCACCATGAAGGTGGCGCAGTCCGCGATCGTCGGCGCAGACCTCTACCTCGACTCGGACCAGCCATCGGAGGCGCTGGCGCCCGCGCTCGAGTCGCTGGCGGCAGGCACGCCGTTTCGCCTCACGCTCATCTCCAACCGCGGCACGCAGGTCTGGCCAACCGGCAGCGTCTACACGGAGTGCGTGGACTACTGGCGCGCGCGATTCGAGCTCCGTCCTGGGTCCGGTCCAGCCGATCAGGGTCATGTGGTGGCGCTGCTCTCGGCAGTTGCAAAGCGCTACACGGTGTGCAGTCACGAGCTGCTGCGCACCTTCGACGGCAAGCCCGGGTACTCACTCGCCCAGGGGCAGTGAGAGCTCCCCGCGGAGCCCGCGCACGATCACGAGCAGTATCCGTGGGTCGCGGTGCGCATCCACATGCGAGAGCTCGATTGGCGGCGTGTCGAACAGGATCGGAGCGGTGCCTGCAGGAGCGGACCGGTCGGCCCCGACGATGCTGTCGCCCTCGCGCGCGAAGCAGGTGAGCGTGTAGGTGGCGTGCGGCAGAGCGCTGTCGAGGCAGGCGAGGAACGCAGATCCCGGGCGCATGTCCTGGGTCATGGGGCTTCCGAACGCGCCCTCGGCCATGCGCGCTCCGCCATGCGGCGTGCAGATCGTGTAGAGATGATGGATGCGCAGCATGCCCGGGCGTGTCGGTTGCGGCAGTCCACAATCGATCACGGCCGCTGGAGCCAGCGCGCAGTACCGCGCAATGAGGCCGCCCATGGAGTTCGCGACGACATCGATTGTGCAGTCCGGATCGGCATCCCTGATCGACTGGGTTGCCGCGAGCACCCGGTCGCGGCACTGGGCCATGCTCGTGCAGTCGCCGAACTGCACCGCCACGATGTCGGTGCCCGGCCCCAGCGCCCGGCGCAACGCGCGCTCGAGGGACCGCGATGCGAAGCCGGGGTCCATGTATCCGCCGAGCACGAGGACCGGGCGGGCATGCCGAACGGGGGACTGCGCGATGACTGACAGGCGGGACGAGGCGCTGCCTGTCGACTCGGGAAACAGCGGATTCGTGAACCTCGGCCCGCACCCGCTCGAGAGCGCCAGCGTCGCGGCGACCGTGAGCCCGACTGGACCAGCCATTCCGCGCATGCACATACGGTAACCGCGGCGATCGCCCCCGAAAGTTGCAGTGTTCCCTTTCAATCTGGGCTCGCGCGGCGCCGATTTGGCGTCACGGTTGCATGCCTGCCATTGGGCGCCCCAGCGTGCGCTTGGCCTTTCTTGCGTCCTCGGACGCCGTTCCCGTTCCGCATCAGGAGGTGAACTGGTGCACCTGATGTCATCCACTCGTGTATGCGCGCTTGCATGCGCACTGTGTGCCCGCGCAGCTGCATCTGCAAGCTTCTCCGGCGTCACCTGGACGCTCAGTCAGTGTGGCGCGGATGGCGTGCCCGGCGACTTCATGCCGCTCGGTGCCACGTACGACATGCTCGGATCGGCTGGTGTTGGCGGCACTGGATCGCTCACCTCGCAGCAGAGGCAGATCACGGGCGGCAACATCGGCGTGCGCGGCATCACTGGCTACCTCGCCACGGCAGCATTCACAGGCACCGTCTCCGTGAACTGGTCGTTCGCGAGCGACGACGATCCGCAGTACGACGCGGTCGGCTACGTCCGCAACAGCCAGTTCCTGGTGGTAGGCCATGCGGGCGGCACGTCGGGCGTGATGAACTGTGACGTGACCGCAGGGTAGACATTCGGCCTCGCGGTCATGACCTCCGACGGTACGTTCGGTGCGGGCACCGCCACCTTCACGAAGTTCTCGCACGTCCCGGCCCCGGGCGCACTGGCGCTGGTGGGCCTCGCCGGCATGGCGGGGCGTCGGCGCCGCGCGCGCTAGCTCTCCATGTTCCACAGGCGGCGCACCGCCTGAAGGAGCTTCTCGATGGTGGGTGCCGGCGTGTGCTGCGTGGTCAGCACGTGGCGGGTCAGCGCGATGCCTGCCTCGCCTTCCTCGAACACGACCTTGCTCGCGCCCACCTTCAGGAGCATGTCGCGTTCCGCGAGGTAGCGGGCGCGCACGATGATCTCGACGTTGGGATTCAGCTCCCGCGCGGCAAGCACCAGCTGTATCCGGTCCTCCTTCTGCGGCAGCGAGAGGATGAGGTGCGATGCCTCCCGGATGCCGGCGCGCTCGAGGACCTCGCCTCGTGTGGCATCGCCGTAGATCGCAGACCGGCCTGCCTTCACGAGCTGCCGGACGATCTCCAGGTTCATGTCAATGATGACGACGCGCAGCCCCGCGTCGCTGAGCATCGCATCCACGAGTCGACCGACTGGACCGTGCCCGACGATGATCGCAAGGGGGCGTGGCGCTGCAGGGCTGGCGCCCGAGGGCGTTCCGGCCGGGGCGTCATCGGCGATCGAGTCGCTGCCCGGAGCGGCGGTCACCGGCAGCGACCGCACGTCTGCGGTGCGCCGCGCATTGCGCGCGTCGAGCAGCCTGTAGAGCCATGGGATGCGCTCGATGGCGCGCTCTGTGGGATCGAGCAGCCGGAACAGCAGGGGATTGAGGGCGATCGATGCCACTGCCGTCAGCACCAGCACGTTCATGCCCTCGTCCGCGAGGAGGCCGTTGTCCCGCGCCACCTGGCCGAGGATGAACGAGAACTCGCCGATCTGCGCCAAGCCAAGTGCGACGACGAGCGCGGTGCGCACCGGGTATCCGCAGATCGCGACAATCGCGAGTGCGGCCAGCGGCTTGAAGAGAAGGACTATGAGCAGTCCGGCGCCCACCATGCCGGGCTCGGCGATCACGAACGAGGGATCGACGAGCATCCCTACCGAGACGAAGAACATGACCGCGAATGCGTCACGCATGGGTAGCGCATCTGCGGCAGCCTGATGGCTCATCGGCGACTGGCTCACCACGATGCCGGCAAGGAACGCGCCCAGCGCGACCGATGCGCCGAAGAAGGCAGCCGAGCCGACGGCGATCGCGATCGAGAGCACAAGAACCGTAAGCGTGAAGAGCTCGCGCGAACGCAGGCGGGCTACCTGCGTCAGCATCCACGGGACTACCCTCGATCCGGCAAGCAGCACGATGGCCACCAGCGCGGCGAGCTTCAGGAGCGCCCACCCCAGCGTGGCGAGCCCGCCCAGTCCATGTTCTGCAGGATCCGCATCGGGGCTCATGCTCACGGCAAGCAGGGGCACCATGACCAGCGCAAGGACCGTGAGGATGTCCTCCACGATGAGCCATCCGATCGCCACATGCCCATGCGAGGATGCGAGAAGCCCGCGGTCCGACAGCACGCGCAGCAGCACGACGGTGCTGGCGACCGCCATGGCCATGCCCACGATGACGCCCGACTGGAGCGGCCACCCCATCCAGTGGAAGATGGCTGCGCCCGCAACCGTGGCGACCGCGCTCTGGCCGATGGCGCCAGGGATGGCGACCGAGCGCACGGCCCACAGGTCCTTGATGTGGAAGCTCAGGCCGACGCCGAACATCAGCAGGATGACGCCGATCTCCGCGAGCTGCTGCGCGATGGCGACATCGCCGGTGAATCCCGGCGTGTGGGGCCCGATGGCCACACCGGCGAGGATGTAGCCCACGATCGGCGAGAGCTTGAGCTTCTGGGTGATCAGCCCGAACAGCCAGGCCGCCGCGAAGCCCGCAGCGATCGTCGTGAGCACCGGCAGGTGCTCGACAGCCGCGATCACGGGGGCAGAGGTCGTCATGGGGGCACAGGGCCGCGCAGGCTACGCGGCTTCCCGCGAGGGCACGACAAGCACGTCGCAGTCGGTCTCGGCGAGCACGTGCTTGGTCACGCTGCCGAGCAGGAGCTGCTCTGTGATGTGGAGCCCGTGCTTGCCGATCACAATGATGTCGAAGGGCCCGCTGGCGGCATGGGTGCATATGGATTGGGATGGATCCCCGCTGACGACTACCTCGGCATGGCTGCCGGGTGCAAGCCCTGCGGAACGTGCCGCTTCGCGGAGCCTGGTGCGTCCCTGCTCGCGTCCCGCGACTTCGTAGGTGCCGATGAGGTCCTCGCTGATGCCCGCTTCGCGCATCTGGATGACGAACGGCACGGCGGCCGCATGCAGCAGCGTGAGCCCGGCGGATGGCGCGTGCTCATGGGCCATGCGGATGCACCCGACCGATGCCGCGGAGAAGTCGATCGGCACCAGTGCGTGGCGGTAGTGGCCGTCCGGGCGACGCTTCACCACCAGCACGGGACAGTTGCACTTGCGCACGAGCCTCGACGAGGTGGACCCCATGAGCATGCGGTGCACGAGGCCAGCGCCGTGCGCACCCGCAACGACCAGCGATGCGGACAGCGCACTCGCGACCGATGCGATCGACGCGCTGGCGAACCCGCGCTCGATCCTGATGTCGACATGCACACCATGCTCGGAACATGCCCGCTCGGCGAGTGCCTCGAGCTGACGGCGCGCATGATCCTCGGATGCGCGCTCCACGTGCGTCCATTGCTCCCCGATCACGCCCATCCAGTAGGCCGGAACGTCAAGTCCCAGCGCGTGCACGAGCGCCACGGTGCGCCCCTCGGCGCGGGCGAGCAGCAGGGCACGCTCGATTGCCATTGAGGCCTGATCGGAGAAGTCGGTGGCGACCACAATCGGCCCGGTGCGTGAGGAGTCCATGCACCGCAAATCTAGGCGCTCGCCGGGACTTCGGCCGCTTCCGGCGGCACGTTCCTGCGTCTGCCGCATCCGGGCGTGGGGCTACCGGCCGGCGCGTGCGCGGTTGCCGGCTGATGGAGCGCGCGGGAGAGCGCCACCAGGAAAATGAGGCGCGGTGCACGAATGGGCCGCCACGGGGGCGCTCTGTGCAGTGCCGCATGCCGCTGGAGCGCCGCGGCCGCACGTTGCGGTCGGGCCTGCGCGGATGCGCCATACGCGACAAGGAGCCGCCATGAACCTGACCCTCTTGAAGAAGCGTAGCCTGTTCAACGGGAATGTCATTCGCCTGCGTGACGAGATCGACCGCACGATTGGCCGCTTTCTCGGCGAGCATCCCTCCTGGTTCGGGGGATTCCCGGGCCTGGAGGCGGAGGAGTGGGTGCCCCCGATCGACATCGTCGAGACGGACAGCCAGCTCCTGGTCAAGGCAGAAGTGCCGGGCATCGCGTCGCGTGACATTGACGTGTCCGTGACAGGCCATACCTTGAGCATCTCGGGCAAGAAGTCCGAGGCTCGCGAGATTCGCCAGGGCGGAGTGTGCCAGTCGGAGCGGGCCTTCGGCGCATTCCGGCGCAACATAGAGCTGCCCGACACGGTCGATCCGGACTCGGTGTCCGCGGAGTGCGAGAACGGGCTGCTGACGGTCACCATGTCGCGGCGGTCGGGCATGAAGCCGCGGCATGTCGAGGTGAAGCCGGTCGGCCGGCGCGTGTCGCTGTCCGAAGGTCGCACGGCCGCCATCTGAGTGCCGCGGGAAGGAGGTCCAACTATGTCCATGAACACACTTCGAGACTTGCTCGTCGAGCAGCTGAACGAGCTGTACGCCGCGGAGCGGCATCACATGATGACCGTGCCGCGGCTGGTGCAGGCCACCACCGATACGCGCCTGGCGGACATGCTTCGTGCGCATGCGGACGAGTGCTCGACGCACCTGTCCCGCCTTGATGTCGTGTTCGGCGACATGGGGGTGCGTGCGCCCGGCGAGCTCTCCGAGAGCAACGGCATGCGGGGCATCCTGCGAGACTGCCTGGAGCTGGCGAACATGACGCGCGCAGAGCCGCATGTGCGCGATGCGGCGCTGGTGGCCCTCGCCCAGCACATTGAGCATGACCAGATCGCCGGATATGGGTGTGCGCGCACCTGGTCCCAGCTCCTTGGACATCACTCGTCCGCGTCGCAGCTCCAGCGCTGCCTCGACGATGAGCGGCGTGCGGACCGCGACCTGACGCGTCTGGCTCAGTCGTTGAACAAGGCGGCGATGGCACCGTTGCTCGCATAGTCGCGCCGCAGATCCTGTGCCCCTTTTCCAGCGGGCGGTCCGGTTCATGATGTGCCGGACCGCCCTTTCTCTCGTGGCAGCGCTTCGCACCGGCGATGGCACGCTGCACCAGCTCGACGCAGCGCATCGCCATCTCGGCCAGATCCGCCGCGGCATGCGGCCCCTGAGCCGACGTAGCCGGATACCAGGACCCGGGCTGAGCCCGCGCTCAGCAGCCCTGCTGTCGCGCGAAGCGCACCAGATGACGCCGGAAGCGCGGATTGGTGCGCAGTTCAGCGCGAACGAGGCGCATGACCCCGTCAGGGTTGATGGTCCCGGGGAACGCAAAGGGCTCGCCCAGGGCCTGCGAGAAGGCGTTGCAGCCATGATGCTCACGGCTCGGGGGCGCGAGGCGTGCACGGATCAGTGCGACGCCGTTGCCGCCGATCTCCACCGCGTACCGGACGCGCACCAGCAGGTTCACCATGATGTGCCGCGGCTCGGTCCGCTTCGCGAGCTCAAGCTGCACAGGCGTATCGCACAGCCAGCTGCAGGTCACCGGGTCCGCGATCCGCCCAACCGGGTACGGCACCGCCACCCGCCGCATGGAGTGCTGCCTGCCGTGTCGATCGGGGATTGGCCAAAGCGTCCGGACTGCGCGCGCTCCGAAGTGCATCGCCGATGCTCGAGTCGCGTGGCTCATTGCTGGTTCTGGTACGCACGCGCAGCCGCCGGCCGCCATCGCGTGTCGTGGGGCTGGCCATCGCTGGCGAGCCCGATGGGATGGACTTCAGCCGACAGCCGCAGCAGCTCCGCCCTGTCGTGCTGGGCTGGAGGCTGCGTGCTGCGCTGGGATGGTGGGTGCTGCTCAGTCCGAGGACGCTCGACAGCCGGATCACGATGCTGACCGGTGGACGCATCTGCCGAGCGTGCGGGGGCGCACGCTCGAACGCAACGCCGACCGTGTGCAGGCATCGCGAGCAGCAGAGCGCTCGCGGCTGCGAGGCAGGTGCGGGCCATGACGTGTGCAATTGACGTACGTCGCATCATCCCTGCGTTTCTCCTCAGCGAGCAGGCTGAAGGCAGCCAGTGACGCGTCAGGCTGTGACCGGACGCGAACCGCCGGCGACGCGCCGGTAGCCACGCCGCCACTTGGCGCCAGTGGGCTTTGGCTCGGCCGTCGAGGGCAGCGGCTCACGCACACGCTTCTCGGCACAACGCTTCGCCTCCGAGAGCTCCAGCGCAAGCTGGACGCTGACACGGTCATCAAGGCCGTTCGCGACCTGGAACTCTGCGAGCATCCTGATGAGTCCCAGTCCGTAGTTGTGCGCAGTCTCGACCGAAAAGTCAGGATCGCGCCTGCAGACTGCAGGCCACTCGCTGCTCACCAGCGTGATGTAGCTGCGCACCAGCGAGACAAGCACCCGATGCGTGCCCTGCACTGACGGCTCGCCGACACCGCTGTCACCGGGCCGATCGCTGGCCTGCCGGGCATGCAGTTCATCCGCGTGAGGAACCGTCGGCCGGTCGGGCGGCATTGCGCTCATGTCGTGCACCTCGTCTTGGGGTGGGTATGGGAAGCACCTGCATAGGCTGCATGCACAGGCGAATGCACGCCCGAATGCCGCAGCCAACGCGGGACAAAACGTGTCCGTTGCACAACATGACACAGTGCACCGTAGCTGCCGCATTGGTCGCGCTGTATCGATTTTTCACACAATCGGGCCATCTTGGCGATTCGTAAGTCCATTGGCAGTTTGAATTTGCGGATGCGCGCCATGGACATGGCCATGCGCGATCGGTGCCGAGAACTGGACGCGCACATCGTGCCGACCAGTAATTAAGTGGTATCGAGCGCGGCGCGCGCAGATCGCATGCCGCAGGTCGGATCATGCAGGCAGCAATCTGCCGAATGCGTGCGCGCATGCGGTCGCATCGAGGTGCGCATTCACGTCGGACTTCCCCAATCGAGCCAATGGTGCAGACGCGCGGGTCTATGTGGCTTCGGCCACAGCAAGCCCGTCGACGTGCTCCGTGCGGTGCGGTCTGCGGGTTGGGCCGGTGAGGAGAGAGGGATGGGCCATGAGGTGATCGCTCTGCTGCATGCTGCGTGCTGCGCATCCGCGTTCACCTGGGGATGCGCGGAGCGCTCGCATGGTGCCGTCACGGCTATTCCCCATGCGTCCCTTCGCGTGAGCTCGCTCATGCGCCACTGGTCGGGCCTTCCGGGAGTCGGCTCCGGGCTGCAGCATGCGGATCCGGGATCCGGGGCAGCATCGCCTGCGAGTGTCGATCTCACCCGGCAGCTGGTGACTGTCCCCAGCATGGATGCAGGTCACGTGCCGAGCGCAGGTCCGCTTGTGCTGCTCGGAATCGCAGCGCTGGTGGGCGGACCTCGTCGCACGGGGCGGGCGCGGCCATCAGCGACCTCCTGACCTGCATCGGGCGGCGCGCGTCAGCGCGCCTGGATCAATTGTCACGAGCGGCCAAATGAGGGATGGGGGTGGCGCTCTGTGCGGGTGGGACACGCCTGCAGTGCCGCATGTGCGGCCGTGCGCTTCCCGCTCCGCAACCTTCTGAAGGGAGATGCTGAATGTTCAGGAACATGACCACTGCCTCGATCCGGCGTGCCGTCGCGTGCGCGACTCTTGCGTCAGGACTGTGTGCGGCCTCCGCGTCCGCGTCGTTCTCTACGGCGACCTATGTGCCGTGCGGAAGCACCGAGGGGTTCGGCAGTTTCCGTGCCGAGCTTGTCTACTCGTACGACGGCGGAACAAGCGCCAGCGTGTCCATCACGCTGACCAACGACACTGAGATGTCCCTCGGCGGCTACATCACGGCGCTCGCGATCAGTCCCAATGCATCCGTCGGCGGCGTGTCGGCCGGTCTCGCGACGAATCTTGCGTTCGAGGGGATTGCCTCTCCGGTGTCGGCTCCGCCATACGGCGACTTTGCCGCCGGCTTCGGTCTCGGCGGATCGTTCCTCGGCAGCGGCGACCCAAGCGCAGGGATCGGTGTTGGCGGTTCGGGAACCTTCAACTTCATGCTGAGTGGAAGCGCCGCTGTGCTCGCCGCACTGAACGCCGAAACGGTCCTGTCGCAGGGCGGCGGCTACGCCATGGTCGTCCGCTTCCGTGGCGGTGCGGTCGACGACTGGTCCGACAAGGTCGTGGGCTGCGCGCTTCCCGCTCCTGGCGCACTGGCGCTCCTGGGTGCCGCGGGACTGGTGCCTAGGCGCCGTCGGCGCGTGTGACTCATCCGCCTCCGCACACGCACCATGCGGCCGACCGGCCGGGCCATCGCCCGGCCGGTCGGCTTTGATG
>VERO01000265.1 GCA_018882625.1 Phycisphaerales bacterium
CGCAGCCTGCCGTCGGTCGGCCCCTTCTCGACCTCCGCGCTCTGGCGTCCGGCGTCATACGTGTCCGGTGACATCTACAGCGTGGTGCGGCTCGACGAGCACCATATCGGGGCGTTCCTCCTCGATGCCGTGGGCCACGGCGTGCCCGCGGCCCTGCTCACGCTCGTCATCTCGCGCGGCCTCCAGACCAAGGAGATCGACGGCAACGCATACCGGCTGCTCGAGCCCTCGGAGTCGCTGGCCAAGGTCAATGCGGACATGGTGGCGCGGGGCGGCAAGTCGACCCGCTTCGCGACCGCGGTCTATGCGGTGCTCGACACGCGCACCGGGCGGGTGTCGATCTCGAGCGCTGGCCACCTTCCCGCCATCCATGCGCGCGCAGACGGGTCGCTCGAGATGGTCGAGGGTGCAGGAAGCCTGCTGGGCATCTTCGAGGGGGAGTCCTACCCGCAGCGGCAGGTCACGATCGGGCCCGGCGAGATGCTGCTGCTCTACTCCGATGGGTTCGAGCAGGCGTGGCCCGAGCCCGGCCAGGACCCCTCCGAGCCGCGCATGCCGAACATGGTCTACCTCGACGTCTTCCGCGAGGCGCTTGCCGCGGGCAGCGCGCAGGGTTTCGCGGATGCGGTCGCGCTTCGGCTCGATGCGGTGGTGCGCGAGTTCCCGCAGACCGACGACCTCACGCTCGTGTGCATCAGCGCGGGCCGCTGAGGCCACGCTCGGCCAGGATCCGGGACACCGCGCGGTCCACGAGCTTCGCCACATGATCGACCTCGATGTGCACACGCGTGCCCGCGAGCGCATCCGCAAGCGTCGTGCGCGAGAGCGTCTCGGGGATCAGCGCGACCTCAAGCCATCCAGGGCCGCATGCGGCCACGGTCAGCGAGACGCCGTCCACCGCGACCGATCCCTGCGGCGCGAGCGGCGCGAGCATGGAGCGATCGGCCGTGATGCGGGTTCTCCATCCGCCACCGCCACGGTCCACCGACTCCACCGTGCCGATCCCGTCGACATGGCCCTGCACGATGTGGCCGCCCATCGGAGTCGATGCGGACACGGCGCACTCGAGGTTCACGCGCGTGCCCGCGCTCCAGGACCCCGCGTACGTCAGCGCGAGCGTCTGCGGCACCACATCGAAGGACCAGTGCCCGCGCGGCGTCACGTTGGCGAGCGTCAGGCACACGCCGCTCACCGAGATCGACTCTCCCATGACGGCCGCATGACTCCACGATCCAGGATCGATGACGACACGCCGTCCTGCCGCTGAGGGCACGGAATCGGTGACGGTGCCGATGGCCTGGACAAGACCGGTGAACATCGATGCTCAGCGCCACGCCGTCTCGACGCGCGACTGGGGATAGTAGCGGGCGAGGATCTCGGTCCATCCCGTGCCGCGCCGCGCCATCTCCTGCGCGCCGTGCTGGCACATGCCGGCGCCGTGTCCGAATCCGCGTCCTGCGAACTCCATGGTGCCGCGCGACAGCGTGATCGTGCAGTCCGATGAACGAATGGACGTGGCGCGGTCGCGTGCGGCGTTGATCGCCGTGCGAAGCTCCTCCGCGCCGACCGTCACGTCGCCCTTGGGTGTCGTGAGCGTGAACGTGACGGTGCGGCCTGCGGCGTTGCGGCTCGCGGGCTTGACTGCGCTGATCGACTCGATCGCCGCCACATCCGGCCTCCAGTTGCTGCGGCCCCAGGCGCGCAGCCGCTCGGCGACCTTCGCGGCAGGGACGCTCGCGGTCCATGTCGCGACCTTGGTCCTCTCGCAGCAGCCGCTGCGCGCGGAGCCGTCCCCGGTCGAGATCGGCGCGATCGCGTGGTGAGGATTGTCGGTGATCGCGCCGCGCGCAGTCGCCGGCCGGCCGCCGCATGCGCTCGAGTAGTAGGCAGGCACCACCAGCCCATCGTGCACGAGCACCATGCCGCGCGTCTCGCGCACGGCCTGCAGCGCCGTCGGGTTCTGCGTGGCGCCGATCCAGGCCTGGCTCTGCTCGCCTGCGACCACGTCGTAGTGGCGGCGCTCGCTCCAGCGGTCATCCTCGACGACGGCGTAGCTGCGTGCGGCGATCGCCTGAGCCTTGTAGGTGTCGAGATCCCACGACCCGTAGAGCTCCTTCGCGACCACGCCCGGCAGGTAGGTCTCCATCGGCACGTCCATCACGACATCCATGCCGCCCGAGGGCATGCGCACGAGCCTCATGTCGCCGGGCCACGTGATGCCGTCCCACTCGACCTGCGAGGGGCCGCTCGCCGCGGTCACGTGAAGCTGCGCGACGTCGGCAGGCCACGCCGCGCGCATCCCGGCGGCATCGCGCGCGGTCCACCCTGCGGGACCCAGCGCCAACTCGACCGGACCGGACAGCGCGTGTGCGCCCTCTGTCGGCGGCGTCCCGTCGGAGGCCATTCGTGCGATGCCCACCCGCAGGCGCTGTCCTCGTGCGCCGACTCGCGCGGCCGCGCCGGGATCCAACTCCGCGATGCGCACGCGGATGTCGGGCTCGTGACGGGGAGGCGCCGGGCGCGGGCGCGGGGGCGGAGGAGGCGGCGGCGCGGGCGGACCCGCGACCACCACGCCCCCGACTGGCGCCGCAGCTACGTCAGCGGGCTCCGCCACCGGTGCCGGAGCCTCAGGACCCCTCCGGAACACCGGCTCCGGCGCACGGGCCACGGGCGGCGTCCGGGGCGGCGGCGAGCATCCCCAGATGGTCGTCAAGGTGCACAGCACGACCGCGACCCCTGCGGCATCGCGGAGACGGCGCGTCCTCATGTGCGAGCCACCCATGGCTCCCTGAATTGTCGGCTCGTGGGGCGCTACTCGATCACTCTGAGCGAGAGGCCGCGCTCGACCAGCTTTGCCTTGATCTCGTCGAGGCTCGTGGCGCCGAAGTTCTTCACGCCCATCAGCTCGGCCTCCGTGCGGCTGGCGAGCTCGCCGATGGTGGCGATGCCAAGCACCTGGAGCGCCTTGCGGGAGCGCACGCTGAGGTCGAGGCCGGAGATCGGCTGGTTCAGCAGCTGCTCCGGCACGGCCTCGCGCAGGCGGTCGATGTACTCGCGGTGGAAGTCCGCGGCCTGGCCGCCCTCGAGGCCCTGGCCAAGGCGCAGGCCGCGCGAGGCGAGCATCTGCTTGATCTCCACGAGGCTCGTGTCGCCGAAGTTCTTGTAGGCCAGGAGCTCGGCCTCGGTGATGCGGAGCAGGTCGCCGAGCGTGCGGATGTTCATCTTGCGCAGGCAGTTGCGCGCGCGCACGGAGAGCTCGAAGTCGGTCACCGGGGTGTGCAGCACGGCCGCCTGCTTGGCGGTGTCGTTGGCGGCCTTCTCGTCGTAGTACATGGTGCGGCTGGCGACCACGTCCTTCATGAAGAGGCGCGCGCGGCGGTGCGTGGGATCGGTGTCGACCACCTTCTTGAGGCACCGCTCCGCGCGCACGAAGTCGCCGCGGTCCTCATA
>VERO01000266.1 GCA_018882625.1 Phycisphaerales bacterium
GCCGTGCTTCCGCCGATCAGCCCACGCGCACTGGGCGGCGCATGCTCGGTCGCATATGCCATGCTGCCGGTGAACTCCCCGCCAAGCGAGAATCCCTGCATGATGCGACACGCCACGAGGGCCGCTGCCGCGAGCCAGCCAACCTGATCGAATGTGGGCAGGCAACCGACCGCGAGCGTGCTGCCCGAGATCAGCGCCACGGAGATCGTCAGCAGCCACTTGCGACCCTTGCGGTCACCGAGCCGGCCGAGGACGATGCCGCCCAGTGGCCGCGCGAAGAACCCGACTGCAAAGACCATCCACGCGCTCAGGGTCTGGCCAATGGCGGATTCCGCGGGGAAGAATGCCCTGCCGATCGGCGCCACAAGGAAGCCGAACACTGCGTAGTCGAACCACTCCAGGATGTTGCCTAGCATGCTGGCCGCAACGGTGCGCGCAGCCGACTGGCGTGACGTTGGCGGTGAAGCGACAGGCATTCCGGGCGGACGGCGCAGCGTAGTGAGGGATTCGGTGCCCCCCTCTCCTGGCAGCGAAGTTCTGCGACAATCCCAAGGCCATGCTGCGCCGTGCAATGCTCCTCATGCCGCTTGCTGCAACCGCTGCCGGGTGCTCCGATCCGCGTCCGCCAGTGCCGGCCGCGCCGCCCGGCATGGTGCTGATCCCGGCAGGCACGTTCCTGATGGGGTCCGACGATGCGGATGCAAGAGCCAACGAGAGGCCAGTGAGGCGCGTCCAGGTCGGTGCATTCCTCATCGACAGGACAGAAGTCACCAATGCCCAGTTCGCGGAGTTCGTCGACGCCACCGGCTACGTGACCGTCGCCGAGCGGCCAGTCGACTGGGACGTGCTGAGACAGCAGGTCCCTCCCGGCACGCCAAAGCCAGCTGATGAGATGCTGCAACCGGGCGCCCTAGTGTTCACGCCGCCCGGCACGCCGGTGCCGATCGACGATCCTTCCGGGTGGTGGTCGTGGACGGCGGGTGCCTGCTGGCGACGTCCTGAGGGGCCTGGCAGCGACATCTCAGGCCGCATGCAACATCCAGTCGTGCAGGTCGCGTTCGACGATGCCGTCGCGTACGCCACGTGGGCAGGCAAGCGACTGCCCACTGAGGCCGAGTGGGAGCGCGCCGCGCGCGGCGGCCTCGAAGGCATGCGGTTCGTATGGGGTGACGGTGCGCTCGATCCCTCACGTTGCAACGTATGGCAAGGTGACTTCCCGTGGCGCAACACCGCTGAGGATGGATTCGTGCGCACGGCGCCCGTCGGCACCTATGCGCCCAACGGCTTCGGCCTTGTCGACATGGCCGGCAACGTCTGGGAGTGGTGCTCGGACGAGTTCTCGCCCGGCGAGCGCGTGCACCGCGGAGGCTCCTACCTCTGCAACCCCTCCTACTGCTCGAGCTACCGCCCTAGCGCACGAATGGGATGCACCCCGGACACGGCGCTCGGTCACCTCGGATTCCGCTGCGTGAGGGACGTCTCGCCCGCCGTGCCGGCGCCCTAGCGCGCTGACTCACGCATGGGGCCTGAAGAGCAGTCCCCTCGGGCGTGTGCTCGCGCACCACCGTCTAACCCTCCCCGAGCAGGCAGTCGGGTATGCCCGCCATATCCGCACCGACGGGGCCCCAACCCGCGAGCACATACGCAAGGTCACGAGCATCCACCCGACCGCTCCTGTCCACATCCCAGAATCCCATCCCGCCCCACTCCGACAGCAGTCCGGTGAGATCACGGGCGTCGATGACCCCATCGAGGTTCCCGTCCGCGGGCGAAGACGGCTGCGACAGCAAGAGGGACACCATCTCTGTCTTCAGGTCCTCATACGCCGCGGCAGCCTCCGGCGGCAGCTCGTCTTCGAGCGGGTTCCACACACCCGGGCTCCCATCTGTGCCTTCGACCCCCGGCACCTGCGGAGGGTCGGGCTCCGGGAGGCGGTACAGCCGGACAATGCAATCATCGGGAATCAGGCACGAGGGCAGCTGCTTCACGATGAGCTTCCACTGGCCGCGGCGCAGCGCGTACTGCACGGTTGACGGTGGCTGAATCGCGGTGGACCCCGCGGGGCACTGGTCTGCCATGCTCGGCGGCAGGAAGCAGTAGTTGGTGCCTCCGCACTCGACGACTGCGGTCGAGGGATCGTCGCTCAGCAGGTCGCAGTAGCTGGTGATGGGGTATGGAGCCTCGCTCGCTCCGCCCGCCCAGCATCCCGCGTTGTCAGCGCAGAGCTGCGGTGACGTAATGAGCCCGTCGATCACCGTGCTGCCGTTGATGCACGGCCCCACCTCGCCAGCCACGAAGATGCCCTGCTCGTAGATCGCGAAGTTGTAGTCGCGGATCGGCTGCTGCGACGGGTTCTTGAGGTAGGGCATCATCGCGACGCAGTCAATGACGCGTGCAGGCGTCGCGACCTGCGTCCAATCCACCCCAGCGGCATCGCACATGAGGCCAAAGAGGTCGACAATCGACACCGTCGAGTCGACCGCCCGCCCCGGCGACGCTACGCCCGCGCCCGCCACGATGCAGGGCGACCTCACGCCGGTCTCGTACACGGTCTGCTTGGCGTTGGCCGGATCGAACGGCGGGAGCACGTTAAAGGCGATCGTGCCGTTGTCGTTGAGCACGATGAGCATGGTGTTGGCTGCCTCGAGATCGCCGAGCTCGAACTGCCCCGCCTTCCACGAGCCGAGCCCGAGCTCGACGAGCATGTTGCCGATCGAGCGGTCCACCGACTCGACCATCAGCCTGTACTGCAGACGGAACTCGGCTCCGGACACGGCGCAGCTCGCATCGCTCGCGGCAGGTCCAGTCAGTGATGGCGGCGGCGGCTGGATCGGCGTGTGCGCCGAGGAGTGCGCGACGAAGGCGAACCAGGGTGCTCCGGACTTCTGCGCCTGCGCGATCCAGTCTGCGCTGCGTCGGCTCACGAAGTTCGTGAGGTACTCGCGCTGCGGCTCCTCCGGAAGCGCGACCGCGCCGCGGTCGCAGATGTGCCGGTCCCACACGTAGTACGCATTCAGCATGCTGAAGTCGATATCGGCGCATGAGCCCTGCGAGCACGCCGTCGCGAGCGTGCCGTCCGGCTGAAGCAGCGGCACTGCGCCGAGCGCCATCGCATCCAGCGGATGGAGCCCTTCGACGCAGGATCCGTTCGGGAAGCACGCGGCGCCTGCCACAGCGACCCCGCCGATGGAGCCGCACGAGTGGGTGCCGCCCGGTGACTGCCCACCAAGCGTCGTGTCGACCGATGGCGGCAAGTCCCAGTAGCCGTCGTAGAAGTCGATCCCCAGTGTGCTGAACGGTGCCTCGTACCCGAATCCAGCAGGCGTGTTGTCAGGTCCCCCGCCCAGGTGGTACTTGCCGAGCATGGCCGACACGTAGCCTGCGCCACGGAGCAGCTTGGGCACGGTCACCTCGCTCGGATGGAGCTGCACGGCCGGCAGCATCGGATC
>VERO01000267.1 GCA_018882625.1 Phycisphaerales bacterium
GCATGCATAGCGCATGAGGCTAGCCCCCACAGGCATGAAGCGAGGCAGCCGCCGTAGCGTGTGCCAATGTTGCGCTACTGTGGCGCTTGAGTCTCATGTCGTCAACCTCCATTGTCATCATCGGTGCAGGGCTCACGGGCTGCTGCGCGGCGCTTGAGCTGGCGCAGCGCGGGCACCGCGTGAGGCTGATCGAGCAGGACGATGCGCCCATGAAACGTGCGAGCCTGCGCAACGAGGGCAAGATCCACCTTGGGCTGATCTACGCCAACGACCGCACGCTCGCGACGGCGCGGCTGCAGCTGAGGGCTGCGCTGCGGTTCAGGCCGCTGCTTGAGCGCTGGCTTGGGGAGCGCGTGCGGCGGATCGCGGTGTCGACCCCCTTCGACTACCTCGTGGCGCGGGACTCTCTGCTGGGTCCGGCGCAGCTGGGCGAGTTCTATGCGCAGGTCGATGCGATGTACCGCGCGGAGATCGAGTCTGATGCATCGCTGAACTACCTGGGCCTGCGGCCGCTGCGGCTTGCGTATGCGCTGGGCTCGGGCGAGGTGCCTGCAGCGTTCGCCAGCGACCTGATGCAGGGCGCCTTTCGCACGCAGGAGCGCGCCATCGACACCGACGACCTTGCGGTGCAGGTGCGCGAGGCGGTCGCGGATCGGGCGGTCGCAGGAGATGCGGGCATCGAGCTGCTGACTGGGCACCAGGTGAGCGGCATTGAGCGCACGGGCGACGAGTTCGTGATCACTGGACGCGAGCACGGCGCAGCGTTCCGTGTGACGGCGACGCATGTGATCAACGCATCATGGGAGCGGCGGATGGGCATCGACCGGATGCTCGGCATCGCGCCGCGACCCGGCGCGCTGCACCGCCTCAAGTACCGCGTGATCTGCCGCACTCCTGCTGCGCTTGCGGACTGCCCATCCATCACCATTGTGCTGGGGCGGTACGGCGATGTAGTGATCCGGCCGAGCGGCACTGCATACCTGTCGTGGTATCCGGCAGGACTGCAGGGCTGGGCACCGGGTGTGGAGCCGCCGCGCGACTGGGATTCACCGTGCCGCGGCGAGCCGGCGGCAGAGGTGGCGGCTCGCGTGGCGGAGGCGACGGTGCCGGCACTGGCGCAGTGGGTGCCTGCGCTTGCGGGAGCCGAGGTGCTTCAGGTGGATGCGGGCGCGATTGTGGCTGATGGCGAGACGGACGTGGATGATGCGGCGAGCGGCCTGCATGCGCGCGTGAAGTCTGGTGTGCTTTCGCAGGGCGGCTACCACAGCGTGGATCCGGGCAAGCTGACGTCCGCGCCGATGTACGCGCTTGAGGCAGCCGAGCGCGTGGACCGCGCGCTGCGCGGTGGTGCGGCCGCATGAGCGCGGACGCGCCCAGCGATGCGGCCGCTACTCGCGACGCCGACGCACCCAGCGTCACCGCCCTGCTGCCCGCCTACAACGCGGCGGCATTCATCGACGAGACGCTGCAGTCGCTCGCGGCGCAGACGTATCCGCACTTTCGGGTGCTGATCTCCGTGGACGCGTCGGACGACGACACCGCCGAACGCTGCGAGCGCTTCGCGCGTGGCGATGCGCGGTTCTCGGTGGTGCGCCAGGCGCGGCGGCTCGGGTGGATACGCAATTCGTGCGCCGCGCTGCGCCGCGCGGACACTGACCTCTGCTTCTTCATGGGCCACGACGATGTGGTGGAGCCTGAGTATGTGGACGCGCTTGTTGCGGCGCTGGCGGGGAACCCTCGGGCAGCGCTCGCATATCCGGACGTCGAGGCATCGGCGCATGACGGGCGGTGCACGATCGTCGCGTATCCCGAGATAGACGGTGTCGCGGCGCGGCTCGAGCGCGGTCGGATCGCGCTGCGGCGTGGGGGCGCGTGGTGGGCCACGTATCGAGGCATCTTCCGCACGGCTGCGGCACAGCGGGACCAACCGCTGCGGCGGCATCTGTCCGGAGAGTTCATGGCCGACTGGCCGTTCCTGCTGCACTTCGCGCTCTGCGGCGAGTGCGTGCGGGTGCCGCGGCCGCTCTACCGCAAGCGGTACCGCACCAGCAGCCTCTCGCCCTCGTGGGGCTACGGTCCGCTGCAGCAGGTCGCCGTGGGCCTCTCCTGCGCAAGGACGCTCATGGAGGCGGACCTCACGATCCGGGAGCGCATGGCTCTGCTCGGCGCGCTCGCGCGGCGCGTGGCCCGCAATGTGGCGCAGCGGGCGCGGTTGCGCGCCGGCTGATCCGCAGAATGTGGCGAAACTCGGCGGCAGAGCCGCGCGCGGGCGTCTCGCGCATGGCCGCACTGATCGGGCCGTCGGGCGACTAGCGCCGTCCAGATCTCACGCCATGCTTGAGTAACTTGGCGCGAAGACCGCGAACGTAGCCCTCCACCTCCATCGCCTGCGCCCAACATAGCGTGTTGGTCATCTCGAGCGACAAGCGACTCCGCAGGGATGTGATCGCCGATTCGGCGTCGTCAAGGCGGTTGTCGCGCACGAGGTGCCAAGCTCGCACCAACTCCATCATGGGGCGCGACTGACCCGTCGAACGATCCACAAGCCGGTCGAGAAGCGCGAGCTGCTCCACCTTGTCGAGCCGGCGCTCCGCAAGTCGACGGATCTTCTCCTGAGGTATCGGTCGCTTGAGGAGCCAGAGGCGACTCTGGTGCTCGATCAGCTCGTCGAGCACGACGAACTCCTCAGCAAGATACTCCATGGTGACATGGATCATCGGATGCCAGCAGTGATGGAAGTCTTGTTGCACAACTGCAGATCGACCGGGCACGAGCGAGGAGAAGAACGTGCCGACCACGTGGGCGCCAAGCGCATCGGTCTTCGCGATATCGATGAACAGCAGATCGATCGGCTGCCCGCTCCAGGTCGCCTTCGCAAAGTCGCCCGCTACAGTCGTCACAATCCCTTGATGCGGAGACAGCTGCTGCTCGAAGATGTCGAGATAGCTGTCACCCGCCTTGGTCGGTCGGAAGTGTTGGGCAAGCGCTTGCACCACGTACTCATCGATGGCCGCGAAGTAGTCGAAGGCGTGGACGATCGGCCCGTGGCGGTTGGTTGCCCGCGGCGAGGCGGCTGCACCCGCAGCGAGGCAGAATGTGCTCGCACCGACGAAGCAGCCAGCGTCGATGATCGCACCGTCACCGAGCAGTTCTCGGGCAAGCCACCAGAGCGCCCGTCGCTCCTCAGGGCCGATCATGCCAACCGGCCGGTACACGGAATCGGGAATCGACGCTGCATTCCATGGCTTCGCCGCGAGTTTTGCCACCAGCTCTTCGTATCGGTCGCTCATCGTTCACCTCTGGTGCCCATTGAGCACGTGGCTGCCGAGAATGGGATGCCGCCCAGAAAGGCAGCCGTTGCGGAGTACGTCAACCCCACGCTGCCGATGAGTCGTGTGGTCCTGGCCAGCAGGTAGAGCTCTATGACGGCATCCTGC
>VERO01000027.1 GCA_018882625.1 Phycisphaerales bacterium
GTTCGGCGCATCGCGCGCGAGATGTCCATCGACATCAATGCGGTGCCAGGCACGGGCCGCGGCGGCCGCGTCACGGCGAGCGATGTGGCCGCGTATGCAGGAGGCGCGGGCCAGTCCGGCGTGGCCACGGCCACCGCCGGTTTCGCGCCGCGCAGCGTGGCGATCGCGCCGGGCAGCGTCTACATCGACCGCGCCGCGATCTCCAAGACCGTCCCCTTCCGCGGCGTGCGGCGCAAGATCGCCGAGGCGCTCGACCGGTCGGTGCGCACGGCCGTGCACTTCACGGTCGTCGAGGAGGCGGACGTCACCTTGCTCGACGCCAAGCGCCGCGAGTACTCGCGCGCGCTCGGGCAGAAGCTCTCGATGCTGCCCTTCATCATGCGCGCCGTGTGCGCCGCGCTCCGCAAGCACCCATCGCTGAATGCGATCGTCGACGACGCCGCATCGGAGATCCTCGTCAAGGGCACGATCAACCTCGGCATCGCGGTCGACACCGACTCCGGCCTGATGGTGCCGGTGGTGAAGGATGCGGGCACGATGGCGCCGGTGCAGCTCTCCGATGCCGTGAAGCGCCTCGCCGAGCGCTGCAAGGACCGCTCGATCTCGCGCGAGGAGTCGCTCGGCGGAACCTTCACGATCTCCAACGTGGGCAGCTACGGCGGGATGTTCGCGACGCCCGTGATCAACTATCCAGAGGTGGCGATCCTTGCGGCAGGTCGTGCGCGCGAGCGCGTGCTGGTGCGCGAGGGCAAGTTCTACGCTGGCCTGGTGCTTCCGCTGTCGCTGTCATGCGATCACCGCGTCGTCGATGGCGCTGAGGGTGCGCGCTTCCTGAACCATGTGGTGCAGTCGCTCGAGAACCCCGAGTCGCTGCTCTGACCTCGGCCGGCCGTGACCGTGCCCGGGCATCCTGTCCTCCATATCGACGATCCGGCCGACCCTCGGCTTGACGACTACCGCTTCACGCGTGACCGCGACCTCTCCGGCGCCCGCGAGCGAGAGGGACTGCTGATCGCGGAGACCCTTCCCGTGATCGACGTGCTGCTCGAGCAGCATCCAGGCGCCACACGCAGCGTGCTCTGCAGCGACCGGATGGCAGATCGCGTGCAGGCGTGCGTGCATGGGCGCGTACCCGTGCTGGTGGCCCGCGAAGAGCTGCTTTCGGGCGTCGCCGGCTTCACGGTGCACCGCGGCGTGCTCGCATCCGCGGTGCGCGCACCCCTGGTCGCACGAACGCCGCTCGATCCGCCGTTCCTGGCTGCAGACCTGCTGCTCGCGTGCGACGGTGTGCGCAACATGGACAACATGGGCGCGCTCTTCAGGATCGCGGCGGCGTTCGGGGTGGGCGGCGTGCTGCTGTCGCACGATGCGCACGACCCGCTGTACCGCAAGTCGATTCGTGTCTCGATGGGCCACGCGCTGCGCATCCCCTTCGCCAGGTGCGGGAGCCTCGCGGCGTCGATCTCGGCGCTTCGCGAGGCACGGGGCAGTGCGGCGCGCACGCAGCCACCCCAGCATGATGCGGTGCGGGGCCGCGCGGGCAACGCTCCCCTTCGCGTGCTTGGCGCTGATGCGGGTTCGGTGAGCGGCATGCCTGCGGTGCCGGTCGGCGACGCCGTGCGCGACCTGCGCGGATCGGCCATGCTTGTCGTCGGCGAGGAGCACTCCGGACTGCGGCCCGACACGATCGCGGCGTGCGACGGTCTCGTGCGGATCCGGATGGCCTCCGATGTGGACAGCCTCAACGTGGCGGTGGCCGCCGCGATCTGCCTGGCACGGCTGCGCGAGGGGCTGGACGCCATGGCGTGACGCCCGGGCAGTCGGTCCGGCGTGCGCCCCGCACAGGCCCCGATGCACCGCGTGCACCCGCAGATGCCGTGCGGCGCGATTTCCGCGCAATCGGGACCACACGCGCGAACTCGCGCTCCCGCGCGGGCGTAACAGTGGAGTTCGTGGGGTGGCACCGCCAAAGATGGACCTTCGTGCGCGCGCTGCGCGCATCCGCGACGCGTCGTCGCGGACAAGGGATCACGGCGGAACGCCCCTCCGCCGTGATCCCGCTTTAGCTGCGCGCGATGCATGGATCGCGAGAGCGCTCGCCGTCGCGGAACCAGGTTCCGTGCCGCTGTGCGGAGGCGCCATAGACTCGGCGACCCGATGCGGCTCGACCGCCCATTTGCCGTTGCCTTCGAGCACCGCGTCCGCTTCACGCAGGCTGCGTTCGATCCCGCCAACGATGCGCTCGCGAGCGTCCTGATGGACCCCTCGGGCGATGGCGACGCACGCCGGCTCGCGGCATTTGTCGATGCGGGCGTTCTGGCAGCGCACCCGATGATCCCCGAGATGCTCGCGCGCTACCTGGCGTCCCGCGCGCGCGGCGGCGACCGGCTGCCTGAGCTCGCATGCTGCGAATCTGTCGCTGGAGGCGAGACCACGAAGGATGGCATGCACACCGTGGACCAGGTGCTGCTGGCGACGGAGCGGTTCCGGATCGACAGGCGCAGCGTGGTGCTTGCGATTGGCGGTGGTGCCGTGCTCGATGCGGTCGGCTTCGCCGCCGCGACCGCCCACCGGGGCGTGCGCCACGTGCGCATGCCGACCACGGTGCTCGCGCAGGACGATGCCGCCATGGGCGTCAAGAATGGCGTCAACCGCTTCGGCAAGAAGAACTACGTGGGCGCGTTCTGTCCGCCCGACGGTGTGGTGTGCGACCGCGACTTCCTGGCCACTGTCCCGGAGCGCCATTTCCTCGGGGGATTCAGCGAGGCGGTGAAGATCGCGTGCCTGCGCGACCCCGCGCTGCTCGCGCAGATCGAGCATGCCGCTCCGACGCTGCGCGCTCACAGTGTCGATGCCGCGTGGCCGATCGTCATGCGCAGCGCCGAGCTTCACCTGCAGCATGTGACCGACGGGGGCGATCCGTTCGAGCGGCTGAATGCCCGCCCGCTGGACTTCGGGCACTGGTCCGCGCACAAGCTCGAGCAGGTCACTGGATTCGAGCTGCCGCATGGCGACGCCGTGTCCATCGGCGTCGCGCTCGACTGCACCTACTCGATGCTCGCCGGAATGCTTGCCGAGGGCGAGTGCAGCCGCGTCGTCGCGTGCCTCCGCGCGCTAGGGCTTCCCGTGTGGCATCCCGCCCTTTCCGACACCACCCGGCTGCTGCGTGGGCTCGACGAGTTCCGCGAGCATCTCGGAGGCCAGCTCACCGTGACGCTGCTGCGCGCGATCGGCTCGCCTGAGGATGTGCACGCGATGGACGGGCCGCTGGTGGCGCGCGCGGCAGAGCGGCTCTCGCACCTAGACTGACTCCATGCCCTCACGCGATGCCCGCGTGCCCGCCTCTCGCGGCACCATCGTGCAGATGCAGTTCCTCGAGCACCGCGCGAAGGTGCTCGACCTTGCGGCCTTCCTCGACCGGGTCGAGCGCGCCGAGCCAGCTGCCGGAGAGCCCGCCGACGACTTCCGGATGCAGGCGCTGCGTGCGGCCATCGACCTGCTGCGTGACGGCAAGCCTGAGCGCGCCCGGCGCGTGCTCGAGCTCTGGAGCGACCGCTCGACGGATCCGATCGCAGCCGCCCCGATGAAGGGTGCGATGGGCGCCGTGGAGCCGGCCGGTGGCGCCAGCGCCCCAGCCGCAGCGGACCCGCATCGCGGCGGTGACGCGAAGGGACGCCGCTGATGGCGTACATCGACCCGCACATCCACATGGTCAGCCGCACGACGGACGACTACCGCGCGATGGCGCTCGCAGGGTGCGTCGCGATCACCGAGCCCGCGTTCTGGGCCGGGTTCGACCGCGGTTCCGTCGAGGGGTTCGTCGACTACTTCGGCGCGCTGACGCGCACCGAGCCTGCGCGTGCCGCGCAGTTTGGCATCGCGCACCACACGTGGCTGTGCATCAACCCCAAGGAGAGCGAGGACATGGGACTGGCGCGCGCCGTGATCGCGCGCATCCCCGACTTCCTCGACTGCCCCAACGTGCTTGGCATCGGCGAGATCGGCCTCAACAAGAA
The DNA here is from genome assembly GCA_018882625.1 of Phycisphaerales bacterium. GTDB lineage: Bacteria > Planctomycetota > Phycisphaerae > Phycisphaerales > SM1A02 > ZLKRG44. The sequence continues at coordinate 4,017 of VERO01000027.1, forward strand.
CACCCGCAACGAGATGCAGATCCTCGAGGAGCACATCGCGCTGGCGAAGTCGCGCGGGATGCTCATCCTGGTGCACACGCCGCACCTCGAGGACAAGCTCAAGGGCACGATGCTGATCATGGACGCCGTCCGCAACCAGGGTGTGGATCCCGGGCGCGTGCTGATCGACCATGTGGAGGAGCACACGGTGCGCCCGGTGCTCGAGCGCGGCTTCTGGGCGGGCATGACGCTCTACCCGGACACCAAGTGCACGCCGCAGCGCGCGGTCGACATCATCGAGATGCACGGCACGGAGCGGCTCTGGATCAACTCCGCTGCCGACTGGGGCATCAGCGATCCGCTGGCGGTGCCCAAGTGCGGCCTCGAGATGCGCCGACGCGGGCACCTTGCCGAGGCTGTGCGCAGGATCAGCTTCGAGAACCCGCTGGCGTTCCTGTCGCAGTCGGGCCGGTTCCGGACGAGCGTGTGATTCGCGGTCCGTCGCGCCGCGCACGCATGCACGTATAGCCTCCTGCCATGCTCCGCATCGCCATCGGTGCCGTCGTCGGGTACATCGCGCTGGGCCTGCTGGTGGCGCTGCTGCTCACGATCACCGCCATCGCGATGGGGCCGCAGCGCGTGTACGCCGATGCGTCGTGGCAGCCGTCGCTCGCGTGGTGCGTCGCGTCGCTGGCCGTCGGTCTCGTTGCCGCGGTCACCGCTGGGCTGCTCGCCGCACTGACCGCGGCATCCCGCGGGGGTGCCTATGCGCTGTGCTCTCTGGTGTGCGTGTTCGGTCTCTCTGCCGCCGTCTTCACCAGTGCGGTGCCTCCGGCTGCCGCACTGCCGCGGCCATCCGAGATGGCCTTCATGGACTACCTCAACAGCGCCCGGTACTCGCGCGTGCCCAAGTGGGTGGACTGGGCGAATGTCGCCATGGGTGCTGCAGGCACCCTGATGGGCGCGCGGCTCTATGTGCGCCGCCGGCCCTCGTCGCAAGGAGCTGCGCATGCGTAATCCGGTCATCGGGATCACCGCCAACCTCGTGGTCGACGGGAAGGGCCGCGCACGTCACGAGGTGAAGGACACGTACATCTCTGCGGTGCGCCGCGCGGGTGGCACTCCGCTCATGCTTCCGGCGATCGCCGAGGATCGTGCAGCCATGCTCGATGCGGTTGATGCCGTCATCGTGACTGGCGGCGACGACATCGACACTCGCCCCCTGGGGATACCGCTGCACCCCAAGGCCGAGGTGATGGACCCGCGCCGGCAGGCCGCCGAGTTCGCGCTGCTGCGTGCGCTGGACGACCGGCCCGAGGTGCCGCTGCTGGGCATCTGCCTTGGCATGCAGCTGATGGGCGTGCACCGCGGCGCGCGGCTGATCCAGCACCTGCACGATGAGATTGCCGACGGCGAGCGGCACCGCAATGACAGCATCCACCCCGTGACTTCCGACATCGGCTCCGGTCCTGTCGCCAGCTGGCACCACCAGGCCATCGCGGACGTGAAGGGCTTTGACGTGATCGGCCACTCCGACGATGGGGTCATCGAGGCGATTCGCGATCCGTCGCGGCCCTTTGCCGTAGGCGTGCAGTGGCATCCTGAGCGCACACCAGATGCCGCCATGGGAGATGCCATCGTGCGGCTCGTTGTGGAGGCCGCGCGTGCGGCGATGTCGTGCACGCGGTGAAGGCAGGCACGACCATGTCCACACCGATCATCGGCTACTGCACCAACGTGCACGCGGGCCGCACGCTCGAGGAGACGGTGGCGAATGTGGAGCGGCACTCGTCGGCCGTACGCGAGCGCATCGCACCGGATGGGTTCCTGCCGATCGGACTGTGGCTCAGCGCCGCGAGCGCGCATGCGCTGCATTCGAAGCCCGATGCGGCCCGCCGGCTCCGCGATGCGCTGCTCGAGCGCGGTATTGCGGTCTTCACGCTCAACGGGTTCCCCTACGGCGACTTCCATGCGGCGACCGTGAAGCATGCGGTGTACACGCCTCACTGGGCGGATGTGCGTCGCGGCCTCTACACGATGCAGCTCGCCGACATTCTCGTGGACCTGCTGCCGGAGCCTGGCACGGTGCCTGGCATCGGACGTGAAGCCAGCATCTCGACGCTGCCGCTTGGATGGCGGATGACCTTCTCGCTCGAGGGCTGCGGTGCGGCAGTCGGCATGGCAGCCGCGCAGCTCGAGCAGGTCACGCGCCACCTGATGCGCATCGAGGAGCGCACCGGCATCTGCCTGCATGTGGACCTCGAGCCCGAGCCAGGATGCATGCTCGACCGCGCGCAGCATGTCGTGGACTTCTTTGCGCAGGCGCTGAGGCCAGATGGCACGAGCGCCGACATCCTGCGCCATGTGCGGGTCTGCCATGACATATGCCACTCCGCCGTGATGTTCGAGCCGCAGGCCGAGGCGATTGCCGCCTACCGCACCGCCGGCATCCGCGTCGGGAAGGTGCAGGTGTCGAGCGCGGTGGCGTGCGACGGCAGCGAGCGCGCGTTCCGTGCGCTCCGCCACTTCGATGAGCCTCGCTGGCTGCACCAGACGAGCGTGCTCGATGGCCGCGGCGAGGCGCACTTCTACGACGACCTCGAGCGCGCGTTCGACCATGCGCCCGATGGGGTGTGGCGGGTGCACTTCCATGTGCCGGTGTTCGCGGAGTTCCTGGGTCCGCTGCAGACCACGCGCGGGGAGATTGCGTTGGCGCTTGCGGCGCTCGGCGAGGACCTTCCGGCGACACCGCTCGAGGTCGAGACCTACGCGTGGAATGCGCTGCCCACCGAGCACCGCCTGGCCACGCTTGCGGACGGGATCGCCGAGGAGCTCGAGTGGACCTCCGCGCTCGTGCGGCGACTGAGTTCGCCGCAAGCCTGACGTCGCGGGCTGCATTGACATCTCCGGACACGTGCGGCGGCGACCCGTAGCATCCCGCGCGGATGCAGGACGCACCAGCACTATCGTCGATCGAGCAGGACAGGGCGCCACTCGTGGGATCGTGGCGCGCATGGATGGAACTGCTGCGCATCACCAACCTGCCGACGATCCTCGGGGACTGCGCCGTGGGACTCTGCATCGCCATGGCCCTCTATGCGGTATGGAAGGGACCCGCGAATGCGTCCGACGTGCTGCGCCAGAATCCCGCGCTCATCGCTGGCGTATGCGTCGGCATGTGCATGCTGTACCTCGGCGGCATGGTGCTCAATGGCATCGTCGATCGCCACATCGACGCGGTCGAGCGGCCGAACCGGCCGATCCCATCAGGCAGGATCCCACTGCGCGTCGCATGGACCGTCGCGATCGTGCTCATGCTCGGCGGGCTGTGGCCGTCATCGCTCGGTCGCGCCCCGATTCCGGAGATCGCCGCCGCCGCAGTGGCCATCTGGCTGTCCGCCTACGCGAGGCGTTCCGCAAACCCTGCGCTCACGATCCTTGCGCGCGGATGGATGGCAATCGCGGTGATCGCCGCAATCTGGTGGATGGCTGTGCCGCTGGTCACGCCCATCGGCAGCGACGTCGCCGAGGACCTCCCCGAGAACACGCTCGCACAGATGCGGCTCGACATGCGGCTGACCTACCTGCCGGCGCTGCTCATCGCGCTGAATGCGATCGCCTACAACCTGGTGCACTCGCGCACCGCCTGGAGCGTCGCGCTGATGGCGCTGTGCCGCGCACTCGTACCGGTCTCGGTGGCGATCGCCGCCCTGGTGCCAAGCGGGATCTTCGGGCCCATTCGGGCCACGTGGATCGCATCAGGCAGGATTCCCGGCGAGCTGATCTTCTTCATGGCCACTCCCGCAATCGCGCTGATGCTGCACACGCTGGCGCTCTCGCTCGTTGCACGGCGCGAGGTGGATGCCTCTGCACGCAAGGCATGCGGACTGTGCGGACACCTCGTTGCGCCCGGCGCTCTGCCAGCGCTGTGCGGCGAATGCGGGGCGGACTTCGCTGCGCATCCGCCCACGTTCCCTCCAGCGCCTGAACATCGCGCCATCGGCATCGTGGGCACCGTCGGTGCTGCAGCGCTGATCGTGGGTGTGGCGATCCTGACGCCCCGCCTGACGGCCACAGGCTGGCGGTTCGGCGCAGCTCCCACGACCGGACAGGACACGCTGCTCGGGTTCACCGTGAACCCTGTCATGGTGACGTGGGCGATCATGGTGACTGTCGCCGTGCCGCTCACCCTCTTCGTGGCTGCAGCGCTCCGCGGCCACGCAGTGGCCACCGGACACCTGACGCGCAGACCAGTGGGCATCGCACGTCTCGTGGCGGCCATCGCCCTTATTGACGCCGCAGCATGCTGGGGGCTCGGCTACCCGCTGTTCGGCGGCGCATGCATCGGCCTCTACCTGATCACACGGCTGCTGCAGCGCACGGTGCCGGCGAGCTGAGCCCATGAACCAGGTTGCCGTGCTGAACATCGTCGGCCTGGTGCCAAGCCTCCTCGGCGACGGCATGCCGAGCATCAGCGCATTCGCGCGCCGCTGCGGCGGCATCCGGTCAGTGATCCCAGACCTTCCGGCGGTCACGAGCACCGTGCAGGCGAGCATGCTCACGGGGGTGCGGCCGGCGCAGCACGGCATTGTCGGCAATGGCTGGTTCGACCGCACGCTCAACGAGGTGCACTTCTGGAAGCAGTCCGATGCGCTCGTGCAGGCTCCTCGCGTCTGGCACGCGGCGAAGCGGCGCGACCCGTCATTCACCTGCGCGAACATCTGCTGGTGGCACGCGATGCACTCGACTTCGGACTACACGGTGACTCCGCGCCCCATGTACCCGGCCGACGGCCGCAAGATCCCGGACATCTGGACAGTGCCCGGCGAGCTGCGTGGGCAGCTCCAGTCCGAGCTCGGCCCCTTCCCGCTCTTCCGCTTCTGGGGTCCGGGCGCGGACATCCGAAGCACCGACTGGATCGCACGAGCGGCAATGCGCACCATCGAGCGCCACTCGCCCACGCTCACGCTCGTGTACCTGCCGCACCTGGACTACGTGCTGCAGCGCGAAGGACCCAAGGGGCGCAGCGTGCGCGACGAGATGCGCGAGATGGACCGAGTCTTCGACGCGCTGCTGAGGTTCCTGGATTCGCGCGGCATCCGCGTGATGGTGGTGAGCGAGTACGGGATCTCCGAGGTGAGCACGCCCGTCTACCTCAACCGAACGCTGCGCGAGGCTGGCATGGTGCGCTGGCGCGAGGAGCTCGGACGCGAGATGGCCGATCCTGCGGCCTCGGATGCGTTCGCCGTCTGCGACCATCAGGTGGCCCATGTCTATGCATCCGAGCTATCGCGCCATGGCCGGGACCTCGATCCGGTACGGCGCCTGCTCGAGGGCGTGCCGGGAGTGGCGCAGGTCCTCGACCGTGCCGCACAAGCGGCGCACGGCATCGACCACCAGCGCAGCGGCGACTTCGTGTGCGTTGCGGAGCCTGGGCACTGGTTCGCGTACCCGTGGTGGATGGACGATGCGCTAGCGCCCGACTTCGCGCGCACCGTGGACATCCACCGCAAGCCCGGCTACGACCCGTGCGAGCTCTTTCTTGCGCCGCCGCGCATTGCGTCGCGCGCGAAGGTGATGTGGCGGCTCGCGCAGCGCAAGGTCGGCATGCGCGCGCTGCTTGATGTGATCCCGCTCGATGCGTCGCTGGTGCGCGGTTCGCACGGCCGTGTCGAAGCTGCGCACGGGCTGCGACCGGTGTGCATCGCAGACGACCCCAACTGGGATGACGTCGAGGTGCCCGCCACCGCCGTGCACGACGCGATCCTTCGGCAGGTCTTCGGCCGTTCATGACCAGGTGCCCCGCGACGTCGCTGGTCAGGTGCGGACACCGCTCAGCGACCCCGAAGCTCGGGTGTGTCGCACGGAAGATCCGAGAGTCTTTGGTGTAGTCAGCCTCCCCGGCTTGCCTTCAGGCGAAAGGGGAGCAGGACGCGGTTGGAGGGGGACCCTGTCAGCAGCCTGCGGGCTGTCCGTATCGGAGCGTTCCCTCCTGTGAGGATCCAACCTGTCCGTGCTGTCGTGCCGGCTCTCCTCGGAGCGTCCGGTGCTGGACTCGGTCTGTCGCGGGATCCCGTCCCTTCCCTCACATCCCTACACCGCATGTATGCCGCAAGGCGCAGGAATCACACATCATGAGCAGCATCAGCATGGGTCTCGCCATTGGAGCACTGGCAATCGTCTGCGGAGCGGCGCAGGCAGGCGTGACGTCGTCAGGCAGCTACTCGTTTCCGACCGGGATCTCCAGCCCACACGCGTACAACGGCACTGCCATCACTGGCCTCACCCCGGGCAGCGTGACTCTCACGGGCGTCACCTTCTCCAGCAGCAACGGCAACTTCCGCGCCGCCGGGTGGGCCACTGGCGCCACGAACGGGTCGGACACCTTCACGGGCTCTGTCGACCTGGGCAAGTACATCTCGTTCACGCTCGCGGCTGACAGCGGCTACACGTTCGACATGACGTCGATCGCGTTCGGGCTCGGTCGCTCCGGCACCGGAGTGCGGCAGTGGCAGTGGCGTTCCAGTGCCGACAACTTCGCGAACGCACTCACCGACTACACCGCGCTCAACGCTGGAGTGACGCACACGGCCGGCGTGCTGCAGCTTCCCGATGGCACTACACGGTGGACCGGCAACACGCTCTCCACCTCCGGCAGTGCGTATCAGGGGCTGACCTCCATCGAGTTCCGACTGTACGGCTTCAACGCTGAGGGGACCGCCGGCACGGGCGGCCTTCAAGGGCCGCTGACCTTCACGGTGAACGTGATTCCGGCCCCGGGCGCGCTCGCGCTGCTCGGCGCCGCCGGCATTGTCGGTTCACGTCGCCGCCGCTGAACCGCGCCCTCTCCACCGCAGGCTGTTCAGGACGACCGAGATGCTCGAGAGCGCCATCGCCGCGCTCGCGAGCGAGGGCGGCAGCATCCAGCCCGTCCATGGCCACGCCGCTCCGGCTGCCATCGGGATCATCAGCAGGTTGTAGCCGAACGCCCAACCCAGGTTCTGGCGGATGAGACGCATCGTGCCACGCGCGATCGCGATCGCATCGACGGCGGCGCGCGGGTCAGCCCGCAGCAGCGTGATGGGTGCAGCATCCCTGGCCACATCTGCGCCGGATCCCATGGCGATGCCCACATCCGCCGCCGCGAGCGCTGGCGCGTCGTTGATGCCGTCCCCGACCATGGCGACCGGTCCTCGCGCGCTCCGGGCGCGCACGGCATCGACCTTGCCTGAGGGCATCACCCCGGCCATCACGTTACTGATGCCCGCATCGCGCGCCACGCGCATGGCTGTGCGCTCCGCGTCGCCGGTCAGCATCGACACCGCGATCCCCATGGTCCCGAGTGCGCGCACGGCCTCGGCGGCCCCAGGCCTCAGCGCATCGCGCACGGCGATGAGCCCAGCCATGCGGCCATGGACCGACACCCACACCACGGTGCAGCCCTCAGCACGCAGCAACTCCGCCGGCGCCTCTTCGCGAGGCGCGACCGGCGACGCCACGCCTGCCGCGATCCACGCGCGCGCGCCTACCTTCACCTCGACGCCTTCGCTGGGTGCAGCGCCCAGGCCTGGACCGCTCACGATCGCCTCGACGCCAAGCCCGGGATGAGCACGGAACTCTTGCGCGCGCCATCCGCCATCGGCCGCAGCGGCAATGGCGCGGGCCACAGGATGCTCGCTTCCGCGCTCCACCGCGGCCGCGATGCCAAGCAGCTCCCGGTCGCGCCCGTGCCATGCCCCGATGCCGATCACGCGCTCCAGCGCCGGCGCGCCCATCGTCAGCGTGCCGGTCTTGTCGAAGATGACCTCGCGCACCGATGCCGCGCACTCGAAGCTGGCCGCATCCCGCACCAGCACGCCCGCGCGCGCCGCGCGCCCGGTGCCCGCGGCGATCGCGGTGGGCACTGCCAGGCCAAGTGCGCACGGGCACGCCACCACAAGCGTCGACAGCACGGCGACGGTGCCCAGACGGAGCCCCTCGCCCTCTGGGGCGAGAGCGATCCACATGATGCCGACCGCCGCAGCGAGCACGAGGATCGCGGGCACGAAGACCGATGCCACGCGATCGGCCACGCGCGCCACCGGCGCCTTCGACGACACAGTCTCGCGCATGAGCGCAGCGATCCGGGCGGCCGCGGTGTCGGTGCCCACGCGCTCGGCACGCACGTCGATGGAGCCATCGATGTTGAGGGTGCCCCCGCTCACGGCATCGCCCACTGTGCGCGAGATGGGCATCGACTCGCCCGTCAGCATCGACTCGTCCACTGACGTGCGACCGTCGACGACGGCGCCATCGACCGGCACCCGCTCGCCCGGACGGATCCTGAGCACATCGCCCACGCGCACCGACGAGAGCGCCACCTCGCGCTCGACACCATCCCGCACCGTGCGCACGCGCTCGGGCACCAGCGACAGCAGCGACTTGAGCGCATCGCGCGTGCGCCCCATCGCCGCCGACTCGATCCATCGCCCGACCGCCACGAAGGCGATCACGAGCGCAGCGGACTCGTAGAGCACGGGCCATGAGCCATGCCACACGGTGCCGGCGACGCTGGACACCATGGCAGCCCCCGAACCGATCGCGACAAGCGTGAACATCGTCGTCGACCCGCGCCGCGCCGCGGCCCACGCATCCACGAAGATCGACCTGCCTGCCGTCACCATCACGCCCGCCGTCAGCGCACACTGCGCCCACATGGCCGCCTCGCTCTCGAAGGCAGGCACGGTGCCGTGCGCCATCGCCATCACACCCACGGGCACGGAGAGCGCGATGCCGATCGCCGCATCCCGGCGCAGCGCGCGTGTCGTGGGCGCGTGCGCACCATCTGCACCGGCGCGCCCCTCGCCGTGAGGCGACGGTGCCAGTGGCCTGATGCCGTACCCCGCCCGCTCAAGCGCGTGCGCGATGGCATCGGCCGGCACGGGCGACTGCGCGCGGATTCGTGCGCTGCCGAGCACCAGGTTGACCGCCACCTCATCCACCCCAGGCACGCGTGCGATGGCGGCCTCCGCACGGCCGGCGCATGCGGCGCAGTGCATCCCGGTGACGCCGATCTCCATCTGGAACGGGGCATCCTGGACGCGTGTGTCGCCATGACCGTCCACGAGACGAGATTAGCCCCGCGCCCGCACGCGCCGTACCCTTGCGCCATGACGAGCGCGAGGAACCTCCTGCTCGCGCTAGCGTGCGTTGCCGGCGCGCTTGCTGCGGGAGCCAGCATCTCACCGATCTCGCGGGCCAGCGGCATGGGCCAGGCCAGCGCACCCCCTACCGCGCAGGGTGCGCCCGGTCCGGGTGCGTCGAACGCGCCGCAAGTGCCGACGGTGGCGTCTGTCGCTGCGCCCAACAGTGACGAGGGCTCCAAGGGGCAGGGCGACGCCTACCCGGCCGCCCCTGCCGCACCCGCACCGCAGCCGGAGCAGTCCGCGGTGCCGAGCATGCCGGTGCGAGGCCTTGCCGTGAGCGGAGTCGCCGCTCCCGGACGATCCCCGATCAGGCGCGATCCGGTCGAGTCGCGCATCGTGCGCGGCACTCTCGGGATCCCAGCGGCTGGCGAGCCCGTCCGTGATGATCCGAATGCGCCGAAGTGGACCGCCGTCGAGTCGGATGCATCTGGCGCATTCCCCATCGATGCGTTCCGTGGCGGCTACCTGCTCCTTGAGGTGCAGAGCCCCGCCGAGCAGGTGGCGCTGCTCGAGTGCACCGGCCACACGATGGTCTACGTCAACGGCGCTCCGCGCATGGGGGATCCATACGCCACCGGCACGGTGTCCCTTCCGGTGCAGCTTGTCGCGGGCCGCAACGAGTTCCTATTCGCAGGCGGACGTTCATCGATCGTCCCCAAGCTCAAGGCCGTGCCGCGCGCCGGCGCGTTCTTCGATGCGCGGGACATCACCGTGCCTGATCTCGTGACCGGCGAGGCGCTTGACGCGTGGATCGGCATTCCCGTGGTGAATGCCGGCGATGCGGCAGCACGTGGCCTGGTGATCGATGTCGCGTGCGGACCTGGAACGGTCACCCGAACGTCCGTGCCGCAGATTCCGCCCCGATCCGTGCACAAGGCGGCCGCACGCATCGCATGCGCGGCTGCGAGCACCAGTGGCGCGGCCCGAGTCACGGTGTCGCTGCGAAGTGCCGACTCCGTGCCTGGCCAGGGCCCATCCATCAGCGACACGACGCTGGAGCTGCCGGTCAAGTCCGCGTCCGCGGCGCGGCGCGAGACGTTCCGCAGCGCGATCGACGGGAGCGCGCAGTACTACGCCGTGGTGCCCGCGCTGCCCCAGCCGACGACGGACGGTGCGCCGCCTCGACGCCCTGGGCTGCTGCTGAGCCTGCATGGCGCGGGAGTCGACGCCACCGGCCAGGCTGCCTGCTACGCGGCCAAGCCTTGGGCCGTGATCGTCGCACCCACCAACCGACGCGCGTTCGGGTTCGACTGGGAGGACTGGGGCCGGCTTGATGCGATGGAGGTGCTCTCGATCGCGCGCACCCGGCACCGCACTGATCCGCTCAAGCAGTGGCTCACCGGTCACTCGATGGGAGGGCACGGCACCTGGCAGGTTGGCGCGCACCGGTCGGGTGACTTTGCCGCCCTCGGGCCCAGCGCCGGATGGGTGTCGTTCTTCACCTACGGCGGCGCGAGGCCTGCCTCCGCATCGCTGCCCTCCGGCGCATCCGATGCCGACCGTGCGATCGCGAGCGCGCTCGACACCGCCGCCAATCCCTCACGCACGCTGCTCCTGAAGGACAACTACCTCGCGCAGGGCATCTACGTGCTGCACGGCGATGCCGACGAGACGGTGCCTGTCGAGGAGTCGCGCGACATGCGCGCGCAACTCGGCCAGTACCACCGCGACTTCGCGTCCCGCGAGAAGGCGGGCGCCGGCCACTGGTGGGGCAACCAGGGCGTCGACTGGCCCGCCA
>VERO01000268.1 GCA_018882625.1 Phycisphaerales bacterium
ATGCAGGATGGGCGCTACCTCGGTGCCGTCGGCCTTGAGGACAAGCTGCGGAGGAACGCGGCGGATGTCGTGACGCGCCTGCGCCAGCTCGGCGTGCGCCGCGTCTGCATCTTCACGGGTGATCGGCTTGGCGTCGCCAAGCGCGTCGGCGAGGCCGTGGGCGTGGATGCCATCGAGGCCGAGTGCCTTCCCGAGGAGAAGCACGAGGAGCTCAAGTACCTCATCCGCAAGGGGCACCGCACACTGGTGGTCGGCGACGGCATCAACGACGGCCCGATCCTCGCGAGCGCCGACGTGGGCGTGGCGATGGGGCTTTCCGGGTCCGACATCGCGACCAACTCCGCCGGCGTAGCCCTCATGAACGAGGACCTGCGGCACATCCCCTTCCTGCTCGAACTCGCGCGCCGCGCGCGTGGCATTGTGGCGGTGAACATCGCAGCGAGCCTGCTGCTCGCGCTGATCGGCCTGGCGCTTGCGGCCACAGGCCAGATCCAGATCTGGGTGACGCCCTTCTACCAGGCGGCCGCGTACATCTTCGTCATCGCGAACAGCCTGCGGCTGGTGCGCTTCGGCGAGGACTTCGCCGATGCCGAGGAGATCCGGCGGCAGATGGAAGCCAACCGCGCGAGGAAGCCGACGCGGCAGCTCGGCGTTGCGGCGCCAGCCGCGGCGGGCTGACGGCCAGAACTAGGTCCGTCGAGCGCGCGCGCGGAGCGTTGCGCCGCACGCGACTCAGGCGATCGTCACGCGCGGATCGAGGTAGACGTCCTGGATGGCGTTGAGGAGCTTGATGCCCTCGGCCATCGGGCGCTGGAAGGCCTTGCGCCCCGAGATCAGCCCCATGCCGCCCGCGCGCTTGTTGATCACCGCGGTGCGCACGGCCTCGTGGAAGTCGTTCGCCCCGCTGGCGCCGCCGGAGTTGATCAGCCCTGAGCGGCCGCAGTAGCAGTTGAGCACCTGGTAGCGGCAGAGGTCGATCGGGTGGTCGCTCGCGAGCTCGGTGTAGATGCGCTTGTCGAACTTGCCGTAGCTCGAGCCGCCCATGTTCAGCGCCTCGAAGCCGCCGTTGAGCTCGGGAAGCTTCTGCTTGATGATGTCCGCCTCGATCGTGACGCCGAGGTGGTTGGCCTGGCCCGTGAGGTCAGCCGAGACGTGGTAGTCCTTGCCATCCTTCTTGAAGGCGCTGTTGCGCAGATAGCACCAGAGCACCGTGGCCATGCCCAGCTCATGCGCCTCGTGGAAGGCCTTGGCGACCTCCACGATCTGGCGGTCAGCGTTGTCCGATCCGAAGTAGATCGTTGCACCGACCGCGGTCGCTCCAAGATTCCACGCCTCGCGCACGGATCCGAACATGATCTGGTCGAACTGGTTGGGGTACGTCAGCAGCTCGTTGTGGTTGAGCTTGACCAGGAACGGGATGCGGTGCGCGTAGGCGCGCGAGACGCTGCCCAGGACGCCGAATGTGGTGGCCACTGCGTTGCATCCGCCCTCGACCGCGAGCTTCACGATGTTCTCGCCATCGAAGTAGATGGGGTTCTTGGCGAAGCTGGCACCCGCGGAGTGCTCGATGCCCTGGTCCACCGGAAGGATCGACATGTAGCCGGTGCCTGCAAGGCGCCCGTGGTTGAGCATCGCCGACAGGCTGCGGAGCACCTGCGGGTTGCGGTCGGACTTGACCCACACGCGGTCGATGACGTCGGGACCGGGGTGCTGGAGCACCGACTTGGGCACCTTGGCGGTGTATGACAGCAGCGAAGCCGCCTCGTCGCCGAGGTACGTCTCGACGGTCGATGAGGCTCCTGTTGCGGATGACGGTCGGGCGGGCGCTGTGGTCATGAGGGTCTCCTCTGCAGCCGGATGCGTCGCGACAGCGCGCCCGCCGCCAGATGCCATCGCGATCCTACCCAAGGGTCCGCGCTGCTCGGGTAGCGTGCCCCCCGACATGGACCCGTCCGCGCTTCACTCGACCTTCCTCGCCACGCAACAGCTGCTGTTCCCGTTCGCCGACTACTGGCCCGTCTACGTGGCCTTCGTGGCGTTCGTGCTGGTGCTCCTGGCCATGGACCTGGGCATCTTCCACAAGACGCCTCACGCAGTCTCGATGCGCGAGGCCACGATGTGGGTATGCATCTGGATGGCGCTGGCCTTCATGTTCTGCGGGGTGCTGTGGTGGTACTGCCACGACCGCTTCCCGCAGGCGGACAGGCTGCCTTCGGTGCTGGCCGCGGGATACTCGTCCGCGGAGGAGGCTGCCAACACCATCGCGCTCCAGTTCCTCACGGGCTACATCGTCGAGCAGAGCCTCTCCGTCGACAACATGTTCGTGTTCGTGGTGATCTTCGGGTTCTTCGCGATCCCTCAGCACCTGCAGCACCGGGTCCTCTTTTACGGCATTCTCGGCGCACTGGCGTTCCGCGCCATCTTCATCGCGATCGGCGCGGCGCTCATCCAGTACAAGTGGGTCGTCATCGTCTTTGGCGTGTTCCTCATCTTCACGGGCCTCAAGATCATGTTCGCGCCAGAGCGCGAGGCGGACCCGGAGAAGAATCCGGTGCTCAGGCTGCTGAGGCGCTGGGTGCCGCTCACGCCGAAGTTCCATGGGCAGCGCTTCTTCGTCAAGGAGGAGGCGGAGGATCCGGCGGGCGGCGGGAAGCGGGCGCTGCGCTGGGTCGGCACCCCCCTCTTCGTGGCGCTCGCGATGATCGAGGTGAGCGACATCATCTTCGCGGTGGACAGCGTGCCCGCGATCTTTGCGATCACGAAGGAGCCGTTCATCGTCTTCACGAGCAACACCTTCGCGATCCTGGGGCTGCGCAGCCTCTACTTCCTGCTCGCAGGCGCGGCGGACAAGTTCCACCTGCTGAAGTACGGCCTGGGCATCGTGCTCACCTTCGTCGGCATCAAGATGACGATGCCGCCGAGCTGGTACCCGGAGAGCTGGGAAGGCCACTTCCCCATCGGGTGGTCGCTGACCTTCATCGTGACCGTCATTGCGGGCAGCATGATCCTGAGCGTCGTGTTCCCGAAGCGGCACGCGGTGCCGGCAAAGGTCGGCTGAGATCGACTATCGCACGCGGGCAATCCACCCGCCGCACAGCACCGCATCGCCCTCGTAGCACACGACGGCCTGGCCTGATGCGACCGCGCGCTGAGGCTCGGTGAACTCAACGTCGATCTGCGATGGATCGCTGCGCGCACGCACGCGCGCGGGGAGCGCATCCCCATGCGCTCGGACCTGCGCGAGGCAGTCGCGCCAGTGTGGGTCGGGCTCGGCATGCCACGTAGCGTCCGTCGCAGTCGACGCGGTGCACATGAGATCGGACTCGCGACCCAAGGTGACCGTGTTCGCCTGCGGGTCCTTGCCTACCACGTACCAGGGGTCTCGATCGGCGGTCCGGATGCCACGCCGCTGGCCGATGGTGTAGCGA
>VERO01000269.1 GCA_018882625.1 Phycisphaerales bacterium
CGCAGGTGGGTCGCGCCCGGCAACTGCTCGCCGCGCTGCGCGCCAGGTATCCCGACGCGCACTGCGAGCTCATGTGGGGCGCGCCGCATGAGCTGCTCGTGGCCACCATCCTGTCCGCTCAATCCACAGACGTGGGCGTGAACCGAGCCACCCCGGCGCTGTTCCGCGCCTTCGCGACCCCAGCCGACTACGCGCGCGCGGGCGCTGACGCGATCGCACCGCACATCCGCTCGCTCCACTTCTGGAGGATGAAGGCCCGCGCCATCGCCGAGTCGATGGCGGCACTCGTGGAGCGCCATGGAGGCGAGGTCCCGCGGTCCATGGAGGACCTGATTGCGCTGCGCGGCGTGGCGCGCAAGACTGCCAATGTGGTGCTCGGCAACGTGTTCGGCATCAATGCGGGCGTCGTCGTCGACACGCACGTCGGTCGCCTGTCGCGGCGGCTTGGCCTGTCACGGCACGACGATCCGGCGCGCGTCGAGCGAGACCTCATGGCCCTGTTCCCCCAGGAGTCCTGGTGCGAACTGTCGCACCTGCTGATCTTCCACGGCAGGCGCGTGTGCAAGGCCCGTGGCGGCACCTGCGCCGAGGACGCTATCTGCCGACGGTTCTGCTCGGAGGCGGCGCCAAAGGCGGCACGTCGCGCGAAGGCTGCGACGCCGGCAGCTGCGGGAGCTCGGTCGCCGCGTCGACGGGCCTCCACTCGGCAACCCCCATCCCGCCGAAGAGGCTGACGAATCCCGCGCTGTTGCCCGCGCGGCGCGGGAAGATGTGCATCACGGGACCCTGGATGCGGATGCGCGCCACGCGCCGCATGCCGTCGACATCGGGCCGCCACACGTCGATGCCGTCATCATGGCCGATCCAGAGGTCCCCATCGACGCTCTCGAGCGTGCGCACCAGCGTCCCCTGCGGCACGCCAAGCTCCCGGTCGGCACCCGACGGCCTGCTGACGACCACCCGATGACCCTGGTCGACCGTGAGCGGATCCCCGTCGGATCCCTCGATGCGCGCCGTGCCGAATGGACCCTCGACCTCGGACTTGGGGATGGACACCACGCGCAGCTCGCGCGGGGTGAGCTCGCACTCGGCGCCCATCGTGTACACCCACATGCCCTCGTCGCTGCCTGCCATGATGCGCCGCTGGTCGCCGTATGCGGTGTCGAGCCTGCCCGGCTCGCGGACCGCGGAGTAGAACTGGTCGGATGCGCCGCGGCCATCGGCATCGAGCCGGTAGAGGCTGCGGCCGAAGGTGCCGGCCACCGCAAAGGAATTGGGCGCCACCATGTCGATGTCGAGCGCGCCACGCACGGAGATCGTGCGGTGGTCGCCGAGCGAGATGGCACCATCGGCACCCGTCTCGATCGACCAGGTCTCGATCGCAGCCGGGCCGACGGCCCACAGCCGACCGTCGAGGACACGCACGCGTCGCACGTCGCCGGGCACTGCGGCTGCGGCGAGCTCCTTCAGGTGTGCGTCCTTGATGCCCACACGCGCCGCACTGGGCTGCTGCAGCGTGAACGCCAGCGCACCGGGCGGGCCGACGCCATCGGGCATCGGCTGCAGGTCCGTGGCCAGCCCGACCACTGCACCGTCGCTGAGCCGGACCACATCCTTCCCGCGCGTGGTCACGAGCCCCTGCGCAGTGCGCGCGACACGCCCGTAGCGCTGCGGCGAGGCGAGGTACCGCTCGCCTGTGTCGAGCCTCACGATGCCGCCGAGCCCGCTGACGAAGAGCCCGCCATCGGCAACGCTGAGCTCCTCCGGACGCAGGCCCAGGTCGCGCTCGAGCATGAGCTCGGTGACCACGTGCTTGCGCTCGCTGGAACGGTCGATGCGGATGACCGCCGTGCGGTCCAGGACCGCGACAATGTCCCCGTCGTACTCGACCATGTCCACCAGCGCTCCGGAGAACCCCAGGGGCAATGCCTTGACGCGATCGAGCACCTGCGAGGCATCGCGCGGGGAGACGACCAGCAGCTCCGGCCCCAGGCCCTGGTACCAGCGGCCATCGACCACGATCGTCCGCCAGTGCGTGCCGCCCTCAAGGTCGGTCACCTGCAGCTCGCGAGGACGGCGGTCCGTGCGGTCTACAGGGACGTAGGTGGTGTCGCAGGCCGAGCATGCGATCGCGACCAGCGGTACGGCGAACCTCGCGCAGCGCTGCAGTGGGCATGTCACACGCATGGCGCAGATCGTAGCCCGGCGCGGCTACTCTCCATCGCATGGCCACAGGCGAACGGATCGCGCTGCTGCGGAAGATGCTCGAGGCAGAGCCCAAGGACGCCTTCTGCCTGTACAGCATGGGGCAGGAGCACGCCAAGCAGGGCGCGCTGCTGGAGGCCGTGCAGTGGTACGACCGCACCCTCGAGGCCGACCCCGACTACTGCTACGCGTACTTCCACAAGGCGCGTGCGCTCGAGCAGCTGGGCAAGGTGGACGATGCGGCCGCGACGCTGCGGTCCGGGCTGGAGCACGCACGATCGTGCGGGGACTCCCATGCGGCATCCGAGATGGCGTCGTACCTGGATGCGCTCTCGTGAAGGCGCCCGTGCGCCGCACGTCGCGGGTAGCGCCTGGCGGCCGGCACGTCGAGAGGGTCGTGGCGCTCAATCCGGTCGCGGGAGACCCCCAGCGCGTGCGCGTGATGGTGCGCAGCTCCGGAGGCTCACGCGCCCGATGCGCGTGCGCGATCGTCCGGGACCAGGCACCTGCGCTGCGTATCCGGGTAGGCGCTCCGTGGTCAGACCGAGTTGCGGCTCGTGTCGCCAGGCTGAATGCGCTGGCCGCCGTACGGGATGACGCGCTGCACGAGATCGCGACATCACGCCGCGCGCTCCCGGCCGGCACGCTCGCACGGAAGCTCGGCGAGCGGGGCCATGCCCCACGTGCGGTCTCCGCGGCGATCAGGCAACTGCGCAGCGACGGGTGGATCGGCGATAGCATCCGCACACCGTGACCGCAAGGCATCCGTCGCCGCATCCACGCCCGGGAACACGCTGTGCGCTCGCCTGCGGGCTTGGTCTTGCGGCGCTCGCCGCGTGCGGCACGCAGAACTCGACCAACACGCTGATCGGCGCAGGCGATGAGCCGCTGCCGGGGCTGGTGGCCCAGCCGCCATCCTCGATACCCGCAGAGGCGGTGCCATCGGTGGACGGGCTCGACCGCCGCAACTGGCCAGTCACCGCCGTGACCGTGCCACGCGGACAGGTCGAGGTGCAGCCGAGCTACTCGGAGAACCTCACGTTCGCATCAGGTGCGGCGCGAGACCGCGGCTCGTACCCCACCGCCGCCACCGCGCTCGAAGGCCGTTCCGAAGGCACCTCGCTGCTTGCCGAGGCTGGCGCGCAGCCATTCTGGTCGGCGGGATGGGTGATGGTCGGAGGGCCGATGAGGATGGCGATTGGCGAGCTGCCCTGGAC
>VERO01000270.1 GCA_018882625.1 Phycisphaerales bacterium
TGTCGCGGCCCGGACGGGCTCCTGCCACTGTCCTGCTTACCGCCGCACAGGAGCGGGTTCTGTTCCTGAAGCTCAACTATGCGCGCTTTCGGCTCGCCAAGCTCCAGAAGAGGGCATCGCGCCAGGAGCTGACTGTCGACGAGTCCCGTGAGGCGCTCCGGTGGGCGGGCGTTGCCGCATCAATCCGCGAGCAGATCGCGGAGACCAACCTCGCGCTCGTGCTGGCCATGGCCAAGCGGCTTCGAGGCACTGACCTCGACTTCGGAGACCTCATCAGCGAGGGCAACATGGCTCTCCTGCGCTCCGTAGACAAGTTCGACTGCGGGCGGGGATTCAAGTTCTCGACGTATGCGTGCCGTGCGATCCTGAAGGCATTCAGCCGGCACGGGATCAAGGCGATGAAGTACCGACAGCGGTTCCCCACGGAGTTCGACCCCGAGTTCGAGCGGTCCGACCACCTGGCCACGGTGCGCGCGACAAGCGAGCTCGAGTCGGCCCAGGAGGTCCGTTACGTGGTCGAATCCAACCGCGCGGACCTGTCGGAGCTCGAGCGGTCGGTGATCTCGCAGCGCTTCGGTTTCGATGGGCCGTTCGGCCCGAAGAATCCGACACTCGAGGAGGTCGGCGAGACCATCGGCCTCACGAAGGAGCGCGTGCGGCAGATCCAGAACCGGGCCCTCGAAAAGATCAAGACCGCCTTGCTTGCCATCCGCTCTCCAGAACAGAAGCTCCACGCCGGCGAGGCCGGCGGTCTTGGCATCAGCGCCAACTGATCTGCCCCCGTCGGCACGTAGACTCTCGCCCCTATGGCGATCCAGAAGGTCTATCCGTCGGCCCCAGCGGCGCTTGATGGCCTGCTCAAGGAGGGCATGTCCATTGCGGTCGGTGGATTTGGCCTCTGCGGCATCCCGGAGCAGCTGATCATCGCGCTTCGGGACTCGGGCGTGACCGGCCTCACGTGCGTGTCCAACAACGCGGGCGTCGATGGGTGGGGACTGGGCCTGCTGCTGCAGACGAAGCAGATACGTCGGATGGTGTCGAGCTACGTGGGCGAGAATGCCGAGTTCGAGCGGCAGTTCATGTCCGGCGAGCTCGAGCTCGAGTTCACCCCGCAAGGCACCCTCGCGGAACGCATGCGCGCCGGTGGCGCCGGGATCCCGGCCTTCTACACCCGCACTGGCGTGGGAACCGTCGTGGCCGAGGGCAAGCCACACGAGATCTTCGACGGCGAGACCTACGTGATGGAGCGGGCGATCCGCACCGACCTGTCGCTAGTCAAGGCCTGGAAGGCCGACCGTTCGGGCAATCTCGTGTACCGGAAGACCGCCCGCAACTTCAATCCGATGGTGGCCACCTGCGGCGCCGTCTGTGTCGCGGAGGTCGAGCAGATCGTGGACACCGGCGCCCTTGAGCCCGACCAGATCCACACCCCCGGCATCTTCGTGGACCGGATCGTGCAGACCGTGTCGGAGAAGCGCATCGAGCAGCGGACCGTGCGGGGCTAGGTCGTGTCCGCCCGATGTTCGGCCCGTGAATTAGTTATAGGACTTATGTCTCCGGGTGTGTGACGGTCTTCGATGACCGACACGCTTGCGCACAACCTGAATGCGAAAATGACCGAAGTGAATGCCGCTCCCACTGTGGGTTGCATGACATATCACCCGCCTTCGCACGTTCCACCACCACTGCCATGAACTGCCTTCTCCGTGTCGTCGCACCCGCTGCGGCTCTCGCGCTGCTGCTGTCGCCCGCTCTCGTGCGCCCCGCCAACGCCGCCCCGCAGCTTGGCCAGAGCGCCGGCTTCACCGAAGCCTTCCAGCCTGACTTCCTGGCGCGCGACATGGACCTGATCGTGGAGACGCTTGAGCTCGAGGAGTGGCAGCGCACGATCCTCCAGAGCCTGCTCGATGACTACCAGAATGACTTCCGCATCGGAGTGGACGGCCTCAAGGACAAGCTCAAGGCCAAGGGCGAGGAGATCAAGGCGAGCGGCAGTCGTGACGCGATGGGCATCATCATGGGCCCGATCGGCGAGTGGTCACGCGAGAAGGCGATGCTCAAGCAGCGGTTCCTCGACAACCTCCGCGGCCAGCTCTCCGAGTCGCAGGCCGCGCGATGGGACGCGCTAGACCGAGCCATGCTCCGCGACAAGGAGCTTCCGCGTGGCGTGCTCTCGGGCGAGTCGATCAACCTGATCGCGATTGCACGGGACATGACGATCTCGCCCGAGGTGGCTGATGGATCCAAGCCAGTGCTCGAGGAGTACTCGGTGGCGCTCGACGAGGCGCTGCGCGCGCGCGCATCGCAGATGGCCCAGTCCCAGCCGATCATCCAGGAGGCGATGGTGGCGCAGGACTGGCGCAAGGGGCTCGTGCAGATCGAGGCCATCGTGGCTCGGCGCGTGGCGCTGCGCGACGTGCAGGATCGCTACATCGATGCGATTGCGGCCGCGCTCGGCACCGCAGGCGCAGACTTCAGGGAGCGTGCGCTCCGCACCGCGTATCCCCAGGCGTACCGGCCGAGCCCCCTGATCCAGTTCTTCGCCTCCGCGCGGGCGCTGCCCGGCGTCACTCCGGAGCAGCTGTCTGCGCTCGACGCCATCGAGGCCGCGTACGTGGTTTCGCACGTGGATCTCGAGAGTCGCTGGGCTGCCGCGATGCGGCTGCACGAGCCGAAGGCGCAGCTGCTGGACGTCCAGCTGCGGGCCGCGGCGGCGGGCGGCGCCGAGATCGCCAAGCCCGATTCCGACCCGTACCGGGGCCTGCGCGAGGAGCGCGACCGGATGAACCAGAAGGCCCACGAGGATGTCGCGAAGGTGCTCGGTCCCGAGCTCGCTGAACTCCTCCCGGGCGGAGGCGACAAGGCGCGCGCAGAGCGCGCCGCGGCCGCGCGCAAGGATGGCTCGGACGAGAGCGACGGGCTGGGCAAGTCGGCGGGCGCCAAGCAGCGCATGAAGCCTGAAGCACGAGACTCGGGCAAGGAGGCCGTCGAGCGGTCCGTGAGGCGCCCAGCGACGTCACCTGGCTCGTCCGAGTGAGTACCGCACGCGTGCCGAGATCCGCACTGAGTCCACGTGTTCTGCCGACCTGAGCTGACCCCC
Organism: Phycisphaerales bacterium; assembly: GCA_018882625.1. GTDB lineage: Bacteria > Planctomycetota > Phycisphaerae > Phycisphaerales > SM1A02 > ZLKRG44. Next base: position 3,101 of record VERO01000270.1, read on the forward strand.
AAGGGAACCCATGAGCGAGATGCCTGATCCAGGGATCGCCGAGCGCAGCGCCGATGAGGTGCGCATGGTCCCCGTTGGAGAGACGGAACTTGTGGCCCCAGGCGCGGCGCCCGTTCCCGCGCGTGGCGCGGCGGACCCGCGGATGCGCGAACGGTGCAGCCTGCTCGGCATCGCGTGGCACGAGAAGGCGCCGGAGATGGACGGCGACGCGCCGAACCTGCTGGCCGCTGATGTGGCGGTGCGACTGCGCGTCGTGCCGCTGCGCGTGGAGCGCGGCCGGCTTGTCGTTGCCATGATGGACCCGCTCGATGTGGC
>VERO01000271.1 GCA_018882625.1 Phycisphaerales bacterium
ATGCCGCGGATACCGCAGGCGCCGACGCGGTCGACGAGGTTCCGCCCGATGACACCCACATCGAGGCCGACGAGGACGCATTCTTCGCGGACGGGTCGCCTCGCCCGCGCCGCGAGCTCCGCGCAGTCTCCGATAGGGGTGCGCCCCGCGGGTCCGCACCGCCAGGCATCGCCGCCGGGACGGTCGTGCGCCACGCGCAGTTCGGCATCGGCACGGTGCAGGCGGTCGAGCGCTACGGCAGCGCCACGCGCGCGCGCATTGCGTTCCGGCATGCGGGGGTGCGCACGCTCATCCTCGAGCACGCGAAGCTCGAGATCGTGGCCTGAGCGGCCGACGGACATGCGCGGCGCGCTGCTGCGAACCGCCCGCGCGCGCCGCCGCAGCGCCCGCAGCGGCGCATCAGTTGCAGAGGCCTGTCTGCCACATCAGGAACGCCCACTGGTCCGCCTCGTCGCGGATGCGCAGCGCCAGCGGCTTGCCCTGGCCGTGTCCCGAGTCGCGGTCGACCCACAGCAGGATCGGATCGCGCGCGGGATCGTTCGCCGCGAGCGCCTGCATGCGCGCGGCCATCTTGCGCGCATGGAGCGGATGCACCCGCGAGTCGTTCTCGCCGGCGGTGATGAGCATCGCCGGGTACGTCGTGCCCTGCTTGATGTTGTGGTACGGGCTGTACGCGCGGAGCCACCGGTACTGCGCGGCATCGGCGCTCGATCCGTACTCGGGCACCCAGAACTTCGCCATGAGGAACTCGTGGTAGCGCAGCATGTCGAGCAGCGGCACGGCGCTGATGGCGGCGCAGAACAGGTCTGGCCGCTGCGTCGCCGCCACGCCCGTGAGCAGTCCGCCATTGCTGCCGCCCTTGACCGCGAGGCGCGATGCGCTGGTCCACCTGCTGTCGATCAGCCACTTCGCGCAGGCATACAGGTCGTCGAAAACGTTCTGCTTGCGGTCGAGCATCCCGTCGCGGTGCCACGACTCCCCGTACTCGCCGCCGCCGCGCAGGCACGCGAGCGCGTACACGCCGCCCGCCTCGTACCAGGGCCAGTTCACGGCCGAGAACGCGGGCGTCATCGACACGTTGAACCCGCCGTACGCGTACAGCAGTGTCGGCGCGTCGCCCGTGGGCTTGAGCCCCGCCTTGTGCACCAGGAACATCGGGATCTTCGCGCCGCCGGTGCTCGTCACGAACACCTGCGTCACGCTCACGCGTGAAGGGTCCACCGGCACCTCAGGGCGCGCCCACAGCGCACTCCTCCCTGAGCGGAAGTCGACGGTGTAGATGCTGCGCGGCTCGTTGAAGCTCGTGTAGCCGATGAAGCCGTCGGTCCGGTCCTCCTCCGACGCGAATCCGGCGCTGCCGATGCCGGGCAGCGCGATCTCGCCGAGCGACGTGCCTTCGGTGGAGAAGCGCTCGATGCGGCTCGTCGCGTCCTTCTCGTAGTCGGCGACCAGGAGCCCGGCCGCGTAGGACACGCCGCCGAGCACCGCGTCGGCCCGGGTCGGGATGACCTCGCGCCAGCCCTCACGCGCGGGGCTGTTGCAGTCGATCGCGAGAAGCCGGCCATTGGGCGCATCAAGCGTGGTGAGCGCATACATCGTGTCGCCGACGATCGCCGCAGGGCTGAATCGCGCATCAAGGCCGGTCGCGACGGGCACCAGCTTCAGTCCGTCGGTGGCCTCGCCGGAGCGCATCCATGCCGACATGTCCGCGATCCACATGTCGCTGGCCTGCCATCCGCGGCTCTCGGTGATGACGATCCAGCGGCCATCGCGCGACATGCCCGCGCCAGGGACGCGGCTTGGCTCGCGCTGCCGGTAGAGCACGGGATCCTGGCGCGGGTCGCGACCCAGCTCGTGCCATCGGATCTCGCGCGAATAGGGGTTCTTGGGGTCCGCGAGCACGCTGTAGAGGAATGCACGTCCCGACGGTGCCCACGCGGAGAGCGACACCTTGCCGGGAATCACGTCGGCGAGCCACTCTCCGGTGGCGGTGTCCATCACATGCAGCTCGCTCATCTCGCTGCCGGCGACGCTCGTCGCGAATGCAAGCAGCCTGCCGTCCTCGCTTGGCCTGAACCAGTCGAGGCTCGTGAGGCCCTTCGCATCGAGCGCGTTGACGTCAAGCAGCACTCGGCGCGAGGCGCGGTCGGGTCCGGCCGGTGCGGCAGGCGAAGATCCCGTCGCGCCCGCGATCGAGCTGGCCGCGGCAGTGGGATCCGCGGCGACATACAGCACGGGCTGGTTCTGGGTGCCCTGGCGCTCCGTCCAGAACGCGAGGCCGCCCGCGCGCTGCGGGGTGCCGATCGAACCGATGGTCATCAGCGGCTCGAGGGCCCTCTCGAGGGCGGTGCGGCAGGGCAGCCCATCGAGCACCGCTCGCGTGCGGTCGTTCTGGGCGGTGGTCCATGCGCTCACCTCGGGCGAGTCGCGCTCGAGCGCCTCGAGCCATCGGTACTCGTCAGTGACCTGCTCACCGTGGAAGGACTGCTGCACGGGCTCCGCGCGCGTGGCGGGATAGCCCGCGCCGTCCGCTGCGGAGGCGGGACATGCCAGAGATGCCGCAAGGGCCGCGATGAGCGCGTGGATCATGCGCGCAGCGTAGGCGAGCGGCCCGACATCGTGCGCATCCGGATCGTCTCGGGCATCTGCCGCAGCGCGGCGAGCAGCGCCGGATCCTCGAAGCGCTCCACGTCGAGGATCACGAAGCTCGTGCGCGGGTTCGACTGCAGGAACTCGGCGTTGATGTTGATGTGCGCCTTGGCGAGCAGCCCGTGCATCGTGCCGAGGACGCCGGGCACGTTGCGGTGCACGTGAAGGATCCGCAGCTGCCCCTCGCGCAGTACCGGCAGGTCGACCTCAGGCATGTTGACGCTGGTGGCCGTCGACCCGTGGATCCAGTGCCGCGCCAGCTTCTCCGACACGTCGACCGCGATCGCCTCCTGCGCCTCCTCCGTGCTTCCTCCGATGTGCGGCGTGAGGATCGCGTTGGTGCAACCGCTCACCGGCGACGCGAAGGGATCGCCGTTGCCGGCGGGCTCGGCGGGGAAGACGTCCAGCGCGGCGCCGCCGATGCGTCCGGAGCGGAGCGCCGATGCCAGCGCATCGAGGTCCACCACGCGGCCACGCGCGTTGTTGACGATGTGCGCTCCGTGGCGCATCTGCGCGATCTCGCGCTCGCCGATCATCCCGACGGTCTGCGGCGTCTCGGGCACATGGAGCGTCACGCAGTCCGACTCGCGCAGCAGGGCCTCCAGGGTCGGGCGCGACTGCGCGTTCCCGAGCGGCAGCTTGCGCGCGATGTCGAAGTAGATCACCCGCAGGCCGAGCGCCTCCGCGAGCACGCTCACCTGCGACCCGATGTGGCCATAGCCCACGATGCCCAGCGTG
>VERO01000272.1 GCA_018882625.1 Phycisphaerales bacterium
GACCACGATGGTCCCGGTGGGCGTCCGTACCTGATCCACCACTGCGCCGCGCAGCTCGCCGAGCTCGCGCGCGGACTCGGCCACCTCAGCCGCCGCCTGCTCGCCCTTGATCGTGAGCATCACGCCGCCGGGGCGCACGAGCGGAAGGCACAGCTCCAGGAGCAGCGGCAGGCGCGCCACGGCGCGGCTCGTCACGGCGTCGAACCGCTCGCGTGTCGCGCGATGGTCCTGCCCGAGGTCCTCTGCCCTGCGCTGCTCGACCGATACGTTGCCCAGGCCGAGCGCGCGGGCGGCGTCGCCGAGGAACCGCGCCTTCTTGCCCACGCTCTCGATGAGCGTGAACTCTGCTTCAGGCATCACGCACGCGAGCACGAGGCCGGGCATGCCGCCTCCTGTGCCCACATCGGCGACGCGCAGGCGCTCCCCCTCGGCCTGCGCGGAGGCGAGGTACGGCATCAGCTCGAGAGAGTCCGCGATGTGGCGCTCCCAGGCCTGGGCCCGGTCACGGATCGCAGTGAGGTTGAACTTCGCGTTGGCATCCTCGAGCAGGTCGAGGAAGTGGCCGAGCCTGGCGATGTCATCGGCGTCGAGCTCGATGCCACGCGATGCGAGCGCCGCGAGCAGCTCAGGTGCAGGACCGCTCACGCCAGCGATCCCCGAGGGCCGCCTGAGACGAGCGAACCGCCTGTGGCACCGATGCCTGACGTGACCTCGCGCGACTGCCGGGCCGCGATGCCGAAGAGGATGCCGGTGGCCATCCACGCCGCGACCATGCTCGAGCCTCCGGCGGACACGAACGGGAGCGTGAGCCCAGTGATCGGCAGCAGGCCCACGGTCATGCCCAGGTTCACCGTCGCCTGCCATGCGCACATGATGCCGATGCCTGTGGCCGCGAGCCGCCCGAAGCGGCTGCGCGTCGATGCGGCGATCCACAGCGCGCCGAGCGCGTAGATGCCCTGCAGCGCGATGATCGCGATGCCTCCGGCGAGGCCCCAGCGGCATGCGGCCACCGCGAAGATCATGTCATTGTGCTCCTCTGGCAGCGCGTTGTGGCGCACCAGCGCGGCGGCCTGCGCCTTGCCATGGCCGAGCACCCCACCCGATGCGATCAGCGTCACGGCACGGTCGCCCTGGAAGCCGATCGACCGCACGTAGCGGTCGCTGCCCTGCACCTGCGCGATGAGCGCATCGATGCGTGCGCGCTGGTGCGGCTTGAGCACCGGGTAGCTCGCCGGCGCCATCACCGCCGCGACCGCGACCACCAGCGCGACGTGCACCTTGCGCGCACCTTGCGCGAGGAGCATCGCCAGCAGCGTCGGGAAGAAGAGGAGCGCGGTGCCAAGGTCAGGCTGCGCGAGGATCAGCACGACCGGCACGGCCGTGATGACGAACGGGAGCACGATGCCCGCGACGGTCCTCACGTCGGCCGCGCGACGCAGCCACCACGCGGTCGCCAGGATCCACGCGAGCTTCGCGAACTCCGCGGGCTGCACATCGATGGGCCCGAGGTCGATCCAGCAGCGGCTGCCGTTGCGCGGACGGACCATCGACTCGGGCACGCCGGGCACGACGAGCACAACCAGCGAGACCAGAGTGAGCGCGAACACCCATGGGCTCCACCGCTCGAGGCGCGCGGATGGGGGCACCACGCTGAGCGCGCCCATCGCCAGACCGACAAGGGCGTACGCCAGCTGCCGGGATGCGTAGGCGGGCTGCGTCGTGTCGATCGCGGCGATGCCGATGAGCGTGAGCGCAGATGCGGCGAGCACCGGGATCCATCCCGCCGTGATCCACGTGATGCCCAGCCGGCGCGCCATGAGCTGCGGCAGCCGAAGCCACGCGAACAGGCTCCACTCCCCCACCGCCGACGGCCTCACCGGCGTGATGCTGCTCATCGCCCTCTCCGTGCGGACGCGCGGTCGCCCACGGGCCGGGCTCGCGGTGCGCCGAGGTATCCCTCCTCGGCGAGCGCGCGGATCACGGCCGCCGCGACAGGACCCGCCGTGCGCCCGCCTCCGCCTCCATGCTCCACGAGCACGGCAATCGCATACCGGGGCTGGCCATCACGCTCCGGACCCGCAAGCCCCACGAACCACGCATGGTCCGCATCGGTGATCGTCGAGTCCACCTGACCATCCTCGTCGATGTCGACCCTGAGCGGACCCGACTGCGCCGTGCCCGTCTTGCCCCACACGCGCACGCCGGGCACCGACACGGTCGGCTCCTGCACGCCTGGCGCCACCTCGATGTGGTGCCCCGTGCCATAGGACTCGGCGACGGCACGACGCAGTCCCTCGAGCGCGCGGGAAATCGCGCTGTCGCTCAGCTCGAGGTCCCGCGAGGGGCGCTGCTCCGGTCCGGCTCCACTGAGGATCAGCCGTGGCGGCATCCAGACGCCTCCGCGCGCCATCGCCGCATACGCGTTCGCCGCCTGAAGCGGGCTCCACGCCAGCGGTCCCTGACCGATCCCCAGGAGGATCGGGGTGAATGCGTCGCCGCGCGACTCGAGCCGGTCCAGCAGCTCCGCGGACGGCAGCGTTCCCGAGGCCTCTCCAACAGTGCGTGTCGAGCCGTCAGCAGCGACCGACTCCCGTCCAAGCCCAGAGCCCGGTGCCACACCGAGTCCAAAGTCGCGGTACCACGCGGTCATGCGGCGGCTGCCGAGCCGCGCCGCGAGCGTATAGAAGGTGATGTTGCAGCTGCGCGCGAGCGACTGCTCGATGCCCAGCGGTCCGCCGACCTTCTGCGAGTGCGTGGCCATGCCGTACTGCGGGCGGTAGATCCAGCACCGCGCGACCCCAGGCTGGCCCGGGAAGTAGTGGCCGTTGCACGCGAACGCGTCATCTTCGCGGCATACGCCCTCCTTCACCGCAGCCAGGTACACGATCGGCTTGAGGATCGATCCCGGCGGGTAGATGCCGCCGGCCGCGCGGTCAATGAAGGGATCCCGACGCACGCGCGCGCTGTCGGGCATCGGCTCCGCCATCGAAGGAGTCGGCGTCGAGGCCATCGCGAGCACATCGCCCGTGGCGATGTCGACCACCACGGCCGCGGCCGCGAGCGGCTCGCCAACCGGGAGTGGGCCCTTGCGTGCCTGGCCATCGCGCCATCCCGCATGCCACGCCTGAACCTGCGTGAGCCCCACCCGAGGATCAATCGCTGCCTGCACGCGCGCCTGGAGCGACGCATCGATGGAGAGCGTGACGTCGGTGCCGGGAACCGGCTCCACGCGCTCCTCGCTGCCCGTATCGACGCGCCGGCGCACGAACCCGCGCAGGCCGCGCAGCGCATCCTCCGCGCTGCGCTCCACGCCGCGGGCACCAACCGCATCCCGGCCGGCGCGGTACCCGCCGAGGTCCACGTCAAGCATCCCCTGCCCGTCAC
>VERO01000273.1 GCA_018882625.1 Phycisphaerales bacterium
AGGCTGCCCATCTCGCTCAACAGGATGACCAGGACCTTGCGCGGCGGACCCGCCGGCCCCGGCGCAGGCACCATGCGCCTGAGCGCGGAAATGAGGCCACAGGCTGGGACGCCGACCATGCGGTCGACGAGCTTCTGGAGGCGTACATCCATGCGCGGTCGTCGGTCCATCCAGGACCGCACGCGATGCTATCGTCGGCGCGCACGGCGCTGCCGCGCACCCGCTCATGCGACTCGTCCCGGCACTCCTCCTGGTGATCGGCCTTGTCGCTGCCGCATGGAGCGCGCCACGCCCCAGCGTGCCGGAGTTCGCGGGAGTGGCGGCACCCGCCTCGCCCGCGCCACCCGGCGCATCCGATCCTCCAAGCCGGCTTCAGCTGCCTCAGGACCAGCCCTCGGCCCACGCGTCGAGCCTTGCGCTCGCGCGGGATGGCAGCCTGCTTGTCGCGTGGTTCGCAGGCACTCGCGAGGGCGCCGGTGACGTGCGCATCGAGATGGCGCGGATCGCCGGCGGCAAGGTCGCATCCCGCTGGACCGCACTCACGCGCGAGCGGCTGCAGGGTGGGATCCGCCGCTCCGTACGCAAGCTGGGAAATCCCGTGCTCTCGCGCGATGGCACCGGAGCGCTGCACCTGCTTGTGGTCAGCGTCAGCGTCGGTGGATGGTCGGGCAGCGCGATCAATCACATGACGTCGATCGATGACGGCCGCACGTGGAGCGTGCCGCGCCGGCTCATCCTGTCGCCGCTCATCAACCTGAGCTCGCTGGTGCGATCGCCCGGACTGCCACTGACCGATGGCGGCCTGGGACTGCCTGCCTATCACGAGTGCATCACGAAGTGGCCGATGTGGACCCGGCTTGATGCGGATGGCCAGGTGGTGGGCTCGGAACGCATGCCGCAGCCCGGTCCCGCGCTCCAGCCTGCCGTCGCAGCCCTCACATCCAGCTCCGCACTGGCCACGCTGCGGCGGGGCCGCGGCTCGGCACCGGAGGTGCTGGCCTGCCGCACCGAGAACGGCGGATCGTCCTGGACTGCAGTGCCCGACACGGGCATTCCCAACCCCGACTCCGGCATTGCACTCGTGCGGCTGTTCGACGGCACGCTGCTGCTGGCGTGCAACCCGCTGGAGGGCGGCAGGCACGTGCTGCAGGTCTTCCACTCGCGCGACGGCGGCGCCACGTGGGCACCGGGTGCAGTCGTGGAACGGGGATCTGACGGCGAGGAGTTCTCGTACCCGTCGCTCCTCCAGGACGCCTCCGGCACGGTGCACCTGTCGTACACGCGAGGCCGCACGGCGATTGTGGTGCGCTCATTCGCTACCACGTGGGCCACGGAGGTGCCGAAGTGAGCATCCCGCTCGCCTACGGTCTCGTCGCACAGGCATTGATCGCCGCCGCCGCGGTGCGCCTGGCAGTGGATCTGATACTCAGCCGATACGCAGCGGCACTCATTCAGGGCGACAGCATCAGGCCCCACGGCATCGCCGCATTCTTCGTGCGGGAGCAGCGCGTGGGCGACCTGCCGCGGGGCGTCGCATGGGCGGCGATGGCCGGTCCCGTGGTGCTGCTTGCGCCGCTTGGCGGCTGCACCGTCGCCGAGCACATGCGCGGCATCTGGGGCGATCCGAGCGTCGTCACCTGCGCGCTCCTGGCCATCTTCATCGCACGGCCGGGTCGACTCCCGGCGCGGCCGTCGCGCCCGATGTGCATCGGGATCACCGTGCTGGTCACGCTCCCGCTGTACGCCCCCATCTTCGGGCTGGCCTTGCCGCTGCCAGACCTCTACGCGCTCGGATGGTCCGCGCATGCGCTGCTGCTGGTGATCGCAGTCGCCGGCGCCATGGCGTGGATTGGCCAGCGGTGGTGCGCCACATGGGCGACGATCGTCGCGATCGCCCTGATGGCCTACGCGCTGCGTGCCATGGAGTCATCCAACCTCATCGACTACCTCGCGGATCCTGGGCTACTGCTCACGATCGCCGCGATGTCCGCGATGCCCACCGCCCGCCCGGACGCACGCACATGACCAGGACTCGCCACTCATGAGCGACCTCTCGAACGCACGCACGCCCACGCTGGTCAGCAGGGCGCTTGGCACGGTGGAGCGCATCGGCAACCGGCTGCCTGATCCGGCTACGCTGTTCGTGCTCCTTGGAGTCGTGACGCTGGCCCTCGCGGCGCTCGGCGCATGGGCCGGATGGTCGGTGACCGATCCCGCCAACCCATCGAAGACCATCGCGGTGCGGTCGCTGCTGAACGCCGATGGGGTGCGGTGGATCCTGACCAACGCCATCAGGAACTTCCTCGACTTCCCGCCGCTGGCGATCGTGCTTGTCGCGATGCTCGGCATCGGCGTGGCCGAGCGCACCGGCCTGTTTCCCGCGCTGCTCAAGCTGCTGGTGCAGCTGACACCAGCGAAGCTGCTGTCCCCCGCGGTGGTGTTCATCGGCGTGATGTCGAGCGCAGCAGCCGACGCGGGGTATGTCGTTCTGCCGCCTCTCGCGGCTGGCGTCTTCGCGCGCGCTGGCCGGTCGCCGCTGGCCGGCATCGCCGCCGCGACATTCGGCGTTGCAGGCGGGTTCAGCGCCAACCTGCTCATCACGAGCCTCGATCCGCTGCTGTCAGGGCTCACGGAGCAGTCGGCCCGCGCCATCAACCCAGATGCGGTCGTGCGTCCCGACTGCAACTGGTACTTCATGATCGCATCGACCTTCCTGCTCACTGGCCTAGGCTGGTTCGTCACGGACCGCATCGTGGCGCCGCGCTTCGACCGCGCATCGATCGAGCGCCAGCTCGCCAGCGGCCGCGTGCAGCAAGGCATCGACCGGCTCACCGCACAGGAGCGCCGGGGGCTCTGGGCGGCCTCCATCGCGCTCGCAGCGACAGCTGCCGCACTGCTCACGATGGCGCTGATCCCCGACGGCCCGCTCACCGGACAGGTGCAGCGGCACGGCACGACCGCGATGGTGCCCGCATGGAGCGAGGCGATCGTGCCCATGATCCTGGTCATGTTCCTCGTGCCCGGAGTGGCCTACGGCCTTGTATCCGGCGAGATCAGGTCCGACCGATGCGTCGCCGGACGCATGGGCGAGGCGATGAGCGGCATGGGCACCTACATCGTGCTCGCCTTCTTCGCAGGACAGGCGATCGCATGGTTCCGCCACTCCAACCTGGCGACGGTGATCGGCATCGAGGGTGCAGTGTTCGTGAAGGGGCTTGGCCTCGGACCGTCGCCGATGCTCGCCGCAGTGGTCCTTGTCACGGCGGGCATCAACCTCCTCATCAGCAGCGCCAGCGCCAAGTGGGCCTTCCTCGGCCCGGTGCTGGTGCCGATGCTTGCCTCCGCAGGGCTAAGCCCTGAGA
>VERO01000274.1 GCA_018882625.1 Phycisphaerales bacterium
GGTCTGATGCCTTCGTCGACATCGAGGGCAGCGACCGCCCGGAACCGCGTCACACGACGCGCATGAAGATGTGCTGGGATGACCGGCACCTGTACGCGCTCGCGCAGATGGACGAGCCGCACCTCTGGGCCACCTGCAGCGTGCAGGACCAGATCGTCTTCCACGAGAACGACATCGAGATCTTCATCGATCCCGATGGGGACTCGCTCGAGTACTACGAGATCGAGGTCAACGCGATCGGCACCGTGTTCGACCTCCAGCTGCGCAGGCCGTACCGATCCGGCGGGCCTGCGCTGCACGAGTGGAACGCGCCGGGCCTGAGGGTCGGCATCGGCCTCGAGGGCACCGTGAACGACCCTTCGGATACCGACCGAGGATGGACGTGCGAGATGGCGATCCCGTGGACGGCGCTGCGCCCGCTGCCCGACCCGTCGGGCGCACCGGCCGCGCAGCGGGCGGCAATGCCCCCGCAGCCCGGCGACACGTGGCGCATCAACTTCTCGCGCGTGCAGTGGGACATCGAGCCCGTGGCCGGCGGCTACCGCAAGGTCGAGGGCCGGCCTGAGTGGAACTGGGTGTGGTCGCCCCAGTGGATCGTGGACATGCATGTGCCATGGCTGTGGGGCCAGGTGACATTTGTGCGGCCCGAGTCCGCAGGAAGGAAGTCGTGACGATGCGTTCCCGCAATGGCCGAGGAGGTCCCGAGGGCATGGACCCGATCAGGCACCAGTCCAGGGTCATGGAGTCCCTCGGGATCGCACCCGATCCCTCAAGCCTCCACCACCAGATGCTGCAGCGCATGCTCGCCGCCGCGAACCTTGCGGGCGTCCGCGAGGCTCACCAGATGATCCTTGCGCAGCCCAAGAACGAGATCCTCGTGCGCTTCCCGGTGCTCATGGATGACGGTCGCCACCGCATGTTCACGGGCTTCAGGGTGCAGCACAACGATGCGCTCGGTCCGTACAAGGGCGGACTGCGCTTCACGCCGCGGCTCTCGCTCGAGGAGCTCAAGGGCCTGGCGATGATGATGACGCTGAAGTGCGCGCTGCTGCGCCTGCCATTCGGCGGCGCATGCGGCGGGGTCGACTGCGACCCGCGTGTCCTCTCGCGCGAGGAGGTCAAGCGCATTGTGCGGCGCTACTCGGTGGCGATCGCGCACCAGCTCGGTCCCGACTACGACATCCCGGGCCCGGAGATGGGCACCGATGCGCAGATGATGGCGTGGTTCGTGGACACCGCCGCGCAGATGACCCCGGACCGCGCGCGGCACGGGATGTCTCCGGTGGTCACCGGCAAGCCGCCCGAGATCGGCGGCATCGTCGGGCGCTCGTCGGCGGTGGGGCAGGGTTTCGTCCACGTGGTGCGCGAGATGCTGCCGGACTTCGGGCTCTCGCTTGAGGGGCTTACGGTCTCGGTCGCAGGCTTCGGCCGCATCGGTTCCCAGATCGCGCGCATGCTCTCTGCGGAGGGCGCGCGGATCGTCGCCGTGCACGAGAAGCGTGGAGGGTGCGTGTCGGCCGAGGGCCTCGACCCCGCGGTCCTGAACGACCACATGCGGCATCATGGCACCGTCGCGGGCATCGCCGGCACGACCGCCGTGGATGAGGAGACCTTCTACCGAACCCGCTCGGACCTCCTGGTGCTGGCGGCGCGCGAGCGCATGATCGATGCGCAGCGGGCGGAGTGGATCGCATCGCCGATCGTGGCGGAGGCCGCGAACCTCCCATGGACGCTCGAGGGCGACGACGTGATGCTGCGCCGCGGCATCGACGTGCTGCCCGCCATCGTGTGCAACTCCGGCGCAGTGGCAGGCAGCTGGCTCGAGTGGACGCAGAACCGGACGTACATCCCGTGGACGCCCCTGGAGTACGAGGAGCGCCTCGAGCAGCTCGTCGTGCTGGCGGTGCGCCGCATGAAGCTCGCCGCGATCCGCCACGAGTGCGACTGGCGCACGGCGGCCTACGTGTCGGCGCTCGAGCACCTGGCCCGCGTGTACGAGCTCCGCGGCATCTTCCCGTGAGCATCCGCGCCGGCGACGCCCGCGCACATTGAGGATCCCCCGTGCCCACCATCTTCACGCGCATCATCAGCGGCGAGATCCCGTGCCACCGCATCCACGCGGACGAGCATGTCTTCGCGTTCCTCGACATCGCGCCGCTCTCGCGCGGTCATGCGCTGGTGGTTCCGCGCGAGGAGTGGGCCATGCTGCACGAGCTCAGCGACGAGTCCGCGGCGGCGCTCGGCCGTGCCCTCCCCCGGGTGGCGCGCGCCGTGATGGCCGCGACAGGCGCGACGAGCTACAACATCCTCCAGAACAACGGTGCGCTCGCGCACCAGGCTGTGCCGCACGTGCACTTCCACATCATCCCGCGCTTCCCGGACGGGTCCGGGCTCGGCATCAGGTGGGATGCGAGAGCTCTCGACGCGTCTGAGGGCGCAGCGCTCGCCGCCCGCATCTCCGCGGAGATGGCCCGGGGCTGAACGGGAGCCAGGCCACGGCTGACCCCACACGATCGCCGCATGGAGGACCACCGGCCCATGATCGACCCAGCGCACGCCGATGCCTTCTGGGATGCGCACTGCGCGCGAGCCTGCGACCAGCTTGTGCGCCTCGCACTGGCGGAGGATCTCGGTGACGCCGGCGACATCACCACGCTGACCGTGGCGCAGGCGCGGGGCCTCGAGTTCCGCCCGGACACTCGCATCGTCGCACGTGAGGCCGGCACCGTATGCGGGATCCATGCCGCGAGGGCCGTCTGCGCGAAGGTCGGCGCATCCTTCGAGGCCGCGTGCGCCGACGGCACCGCGGTGGGCGCGGGTGACCGCGTCGCGCGCGTGCACGGTCCCCCCGGGGCAGTGCTCGCCGCGGAGCGCACGATCCTGAACCTCATGGGGCTTCTCTCGGGCACGGCGACGCTGACCCGGGCCTTCGCCGATCGCGTGCAGGGCACGCGTGCGGCGATCATGGACACCCGCAAGACGCTGCCTGGGATGCGGGCGCTGCAGAAGCACGCCGTGCTCTGCGGCGGCGGCGTGCCGCACCGCATGGGCCTGCATGACGCGTTCCTCGCCAAGGACAATCACCTCGCGGGACTGGACCCCGCAGGCATCGCCGCCCTCGTCCGCGCGTGCTCGGCGCCGGCGCGCCGGAGGGGCGCGCGCTTCATCGAGTGCGAGGTGGACTCGCTCGAGCAGCTTGATGCGCTCCTGCGCCTCGAGCCCGGGGTCCTCGACATCGCGCTGCTCGACAACTTCGGCGCGGATGCGCTTCGTGATGCCGTCGCACGGCGCGACCGCATGGCGCCGCACCTCACGCTCGAGGCGAGCGGGGGCATCACGCTCGACACGGTGTCGGGC
>VERO01000028.1 GCA_018882625.1 Phycisphaerales bacterium
GCTTCGGGAAGGTCAGGCCACCCACGCGCGCGGTCGATGCGTCATCCGATGCACTAGAGACAGGCCAGGAGGGCCGCTGCGCGGGCGCAGGCTGGGCAGCGTCACTGCGTGCGGGGGCGGGCGCGCTGGCCGGCGCACGTGGGGCTCGAGCGGCACTCGAGACAGGCGCCGGCGGCTTGGGCTCGTACTTCTCGCTGCAACCCGCGATCGCGCACGCAGTCAGCAGCACCGCAACGCCCACCGGGCGGATCGGTCCCCGGGGCCTGACCTGATTTCGGACAGCCATCGATCCGGGAGTTCCGCGCAGTGTGCGTGCCATGGTGCTTGTAAGCCTAGCCCGGGCGCGTAGGCTCCGCGAAGCGTGGTGGCAGGACAACACCCCATTGACCGTCCGGGGCACGACGGCACGCTTGTCTGCGCGACGGTGTGGTCGGCTGGACTCGCGGACGGTCAACCGCGCGATGGCTCCGGGCACATGGCGATCACCTGGCGTGCGGGGCGCATCGAGCGCATCGAGCATGTCACGGCGTCGGAGGCATCGGCGCGGATTGCGCGTGGGGCGATCGACCGGCGCGACGTGCACGCGGTGCCTGGATTCGTGGACGCGCACCTGCACCTCACGCTCGCATCGATGGGCCTCTCGAAGGTGGACCTCTCGGCATGCGCGAGCCGCGTGGGCTTCGAGTCCCGCATCGCCGCTGGCGCGGCGTCACTTCCGGATGGCGCGTGGCTTGAGGCGCAGGGATGGGACGAGGCCTCATGGGGCGGTGCGCTTCCCGACAGCTCGTGGCTCGACGCTGCGGGAGATCGGCCTGCGGTCGCATACCGCATGGACATCCATGCGTGCGTGGTCAACGACGTGGTGCTGCGGCAGCTTGCGCGTGAGGGTGCGCTTGATTCTGATCCGCCAGGCGGCACGATCGTCCGCGATGCCTCAGGCGCGCCGACCGGGCTGCTGCTCGAGCAGGCCGCGTGGATGCTCGTCAATCCGCGCGTGCCTGTGCCCGACGCCGCGCGTCGTCACGCGGCGCTCCTGCTTGGAGTGTCGCAGTTGCTCGGATACGGGGTCACCGCAGTGGGCTCGATGGAGTATGCGCGCGAGGTGCGCGAGGTGCTGCTGCCGGTGGCGCGCCTGCCCGTGGCGATGCCAACCGTGGTGGTGACGCTGCTCGACCGCACGCTGCCGCTGGACCTCTCGGTGGCGCAGGAGTTCCGCGTGGAGGGTCGCCTGAAGGTCATCGGCGCGAAGAGCTTCGCGGATGGCACGCTCGGGTCCCGCACCGCCGCGATGCTCGAGCCCTACATCGGCACGGACTCGCGTGGCTCGCTCATCGAGCATGCCCACGACGGAACCCTTGTGGCCTGGATGCGGGCGGTGACCGCAGCAGGCCTCTCGCCGAGCATTCACGCGATCGGCGACGCGGCCGTGCGCGCCACGCTCGATGCCGCGGACGCTGCGGGGGTCCCGCGCGGAAGGCTGCGCATCGAGCACGTCCAGACGATTTCGGATCAGGACCTTCCGCGGATGGCAGGCGCATTCGCGAGCATGCAGCCGCTTCATGCAGCATCGGACATGCCCGGAGCCGCGGAGCGGCTCGGCGCGCATCGAACTCGGCTCCTGTTTAGGTGCGGCGACATTGCTCGCGCGGGAGCCACGCTCGCATTCGGCTCTGACTGGCCGGTGGTGCCGCCCGATCCGATGCGCGCCATCCGGAGCGCGTTCACCGGCCGCGCCGATGATGGCCGCGTGTACGGCCACTCCCTGATCACCGTGGAGGAGGCGCTCGTGGCGCACACCGAGGGCGCGGCGCGGTGCCTTGAGCTGTGGCCTGAGTGCGGCAGCCTCGCGCCCGGCGCCCGCGCGGATATCGCGCTGCTTGACTCCGATCCGCTGCGCTGCGACTGGGACGCCAAGCCGCCGCGAGTTTGCGGCGTCGTCCTCGGCGGCGAGATGCCGCTAGGCGGCCGCGCCTGAGCACAGGCCCTCGATCGCGATCACCGCGTAGCGCACCACACCCATGGCGAGACGTGTCGCCACACTCGAGCCGCCGCTGATCATCAGCAGCAGCACGGCGATGAAGCCGATCTGCTGCACGCGCGGATGCGCCATGAGGCGCGCGGCGGAGCGCGAGATGCCGCTGATGACCGCGGCGCCGTCAAGCGGCGGCATCGGCAGCAGGTTGAACATCATCAGCCAGAGGTTGAGCCAGGCGCCCGTGAACAGGAACAGGGTCACATTCTCGGCGACCTGCGGATCGCCCGGCGATGCAACCCGCCATGCCGCGCAACCGATCACGCATACCGCGCACAGCGCGAGATTCACCGCCGGACCCGCTGCAGCGACGAAGGCCCCGCCGCGCCGGGGACCCCACCGGAAGTTGCTCGGTTTCACGGGCATCAGTCCCCACGCGATGCCGATCAGCAGGAATGCCACGATGCTGAACCAGCCCATGTGCACGACCGGGTTGATCGTCATGCGTCCGAGCGCACGCGGCGTGTCGTCGCCCTGCCAGATCGCCGCAATGCCGTGACCGAGCTCATGCAGCACGATTGCAGCGAGCACCCAGAAGATCCAGCTCGCAAGCCGCACAGTCTCGCCCTGCTGCCACAGGTCGGCGATCCACCACCCCGACCCGCCTTGCGCGAGCACAACCGCATGAGATGCCGCATCCATCGGCGCGGAGGGTACCGGTGTTCGCTTATCGGTCGCGGTCTGTCCGAACCACCGGTGACAGAACGTCGCCAACCATCACGAAGCCCGAATCCTGACGTGACTTAGGGCGTCCCGCCCGCCGGCTGATTGAATGGCCATCGCCACCCTGCTAGATTGCGCGGCTCGCCACCGCGACCCGAAGGCGCATCGCACAGCCTCCCCTCGACCGGAGGCCCCACGGTGCGCCCGGCCACGGCTCCGTCCGAGTGGACGGTTTGCCAGCCGAGGGGCGCGCTTCCCCAAGGGAGGCATCCCATGGTCGTCCTTCGTCTCAAGCGCTTCGGCCGCACCCACTCGCCCTTCTACCGCCTCGGCGCCGCTGACAAGCGCGCACCCCGCGATGGCCGCGTCATCGAGGAGCTGGGCTGGTACTCGCCCACCGCACCCGAAGGCAAGCAGTGGAAGGTGAACGAGGAGCGCATCCGCCACTGGCTCTCCACCGGTGCGCAGCCGAGCGAGACTGTGCTCATGCTGCTCAAGCGCGCGGGCATCGAGGGTGGCGTCGGCGGCAAGAGCCGTCCGTCGCTCGCCGCGAAGATCCAGGTCGCTCGCCTCAAGGCTCCCAAGAAGGAGAAGGGCGCAGCCGACAAGAAGAAGAAGTGACGTGATGCGCGGCGCGCCGTCTCGCGCCCGGCCACTCACGTGACCGCACCGCACGCCGCGTTCGCGCGCGCACCCTCAGGACCCATCGCATGCCTCTGCGCATCGACATCCTCACGCTCTTCCCCGAGATGTTCGGGCCCGTTTTGGGCGCGAGCATCGTGGGACGTGCGTGCGGGTCCGGACTCGTGCAGGTGCATGTGCATGACATCCGCACATGGGCCGAGGGTCCTCACCGCAAGGTCGATGACCGGCCCTTCGGTGGCGGTCCGGGAATGGTGCTCATGTGCGAGCCGCTCGCGGCAGCGATCGAGGCGGTCGAGGCGATGGATCCTCGCGCGAGCGCCAGAATCCTTCTTGCCCCCACGGGTGAACGCCTCACCCAGCCGGTCGCGCAGGCGCTGTCGCAGCCCGAGGGCCGCATCATGCTCGTCTGCGGGCACTACGAGGGCGTGGACGAGCGCGCCATCATGGCGCTGGGCCTGCGCGAGCTCTCGATCGGCGACGTCGTGCTCTCCGGAGGCGAGATCCCTGCGATGCTTGTGACCGATGCGGTCGTGCGGCTGCTGCCTGGCGCGCTCGGTCACGGTGACAGCGCAGCGCAGGACTCCTTCTCGATCGCCGACCGGGATGGCCGACCACTGCTCGACTGCCCCCACTACACACGTCCGCGCGAGTGGCGCGGCATGACCGTTCCCGAACCCCTGCTCTCCGGCGACCACGGCGCAATCGCGCAGTGGCGCCTCGAGCAGAGCACCAGCCGGACGCGCGACCGCCGTCCGGACCTTCTCCATGAGCGACCTCTGGACCGCAACGGATCCAAGTCGCAGGCCTCCGACGGCCTGCCGCACCGCGCGGCATGCTGCACAGGCCAGCGCTCGAAGGTGGCCTGACCCGCACAGGATCCGGCACTTCGGCGCGATCGCACCCCACACAGGACCCATGGGTCCGGACAGAGAACCGCAATGAACCGCACCACCGTCATCGAGAACTTCGAGGCTGCCCAGCTCAAGAACCCGTCGGATGTCCCCGACATGCGCGTCGGCGACACCGTCGACGTGCACTACCGGATCATCGAGGGCGACAAGGAGCGCGTCCAGCGCTTCCAGGGCGTGCTCATCTCGCTCAAGGGCCGCGGCATCAACCGCATGATGACGGTGCGCCGCATCGTCGCCAACGAGGGTGTGGAGCGCATCTTCCCGGTGCACTCGCCCCGCGTCGGCAAGATCGAGGTGCTGCGCCGCGCTGACGTGCGCCGCGCCAAGCTCTACTACCTCCGCAGCCGAACCGGCAAGAGCCGTCGCCTGCGCGAGGACCGTGACGAGGCCCCGGCCACCAAGTCCTGACGCGCTGCGGCGGGACCGTGCACGTCCGACTCTCCAAGAGCTTCGGCTTCGAGGCTGCCCACTGGCTGCCGTGCTTCCCTGAGGGGCACAAGTGCCGCCGCATGCACGGGCATTCCTTCCGCGTCGACGTGATCGTCGAGGGCGAGCTGGACCCGTCAGTCGGGTACCTCATCGATTTCGCCGACATCAAGCGCGCGACGGAGCCCATTGAGCGCGCGCTCGACCTCCGCTGCCTCAACGAGATCGCCGGCCTCGAGAACCCCACGAGCGAGATGGTGGCGGCCTGGATCTGGGCGCGGCTCAAGCCTGCGCTGCCGATGCTGAGCGAGATCGTCGTGCACGAGACGTGCACGAGCACCTGCCACTTCCGGGGATGAGCGCCGCAATGCCAAGCATGCCAGAGCGTGCCCACCGTGCCGCCGATGCGCGTGGGGCCGGCGAGAGATCGCCGCGCGACCCCCGCGCCGGGCTGCCGCATCCCGCGGCCTGGCGCGTGCGCGGAAACCAGTGGGATGCCATCCTCACCGGCGGCAGTCCAGCCAGAACTCTTGCGCTCCAGCTTCCAGGCAATCCTCTCGATGCGCAGTGGGATGCACGCACGCTGGAGCCAGCGCTCGCAGAGTGCGTGCGGATCGCGGGCACGGGCGTCGCACCGCCGCTCCTGATTGCATGGAGCGGGACCTTCGCGGACTCGCTCTTCGGCGGAGACATGCGCAACTGGATGAGGCCCGGCTGGGATGCCCTGCAGCAGAGGCTCGACAGCTGGCGCGGCAGGCTCGAGGGCGCGGGCGTTCGCCTCGCGCTGCATCCGCATGCCACCCACCTGCTCTCCGATGTCGCCGGCGCGATGCGCCTCCTCGTGGACCGCGCAGACCAGCCCTTCTCCGTGATCTGCGCACCCGCCGCGCTGCTCACGCCGGAGATGCTCGGCGACGGCGCGCGCGAGGGGACGCGCGGACGGATCGCGGAAGCGCGCGACGTGCGGGAACACCTGCTGCGCGCACTGTCCGTGCTGGGGCCGCGCACACCGCTGTGCGTGCTTCAGGACGTGCGGATCGCGGGAGGCACGCGGGACAGGCTGGCGGACACGCATGCGCGCGGCCGGGGCGCGGATGCGGCAGACCGCCGCAGCGATGACGCGGGCGATTCCGCCCTCGAGCCGTGCGCACCCGGCACCGGAGCGCTGCCGTGGGATGCGCTCATGGCACTCGTGTCGGAGCATGTACCCCCACACGTGCCGATCCTGGCGGAGTGACGGCTACTCGAGCTCGACGGTCCAGTAGGCCTCGTCGAGGAACGCCTTCCACGACTGGTAGCGCGGGCTGCCGAGCCGCATTGCGATCGCCGGGTTGCGCTTGGGCTTCACCGGCGCGCGCATCAGGCGCATGCTCGCCTGGGTCGGCGTGCGGCCACCCTTTCGCGCATTGCACCTCACGCACGCGCACACGAGGTTGTCCCACGTGTTCATGCCGCCCTGCACGCGCGGCACCACATGGTCGATGGTGAGCTCCTTCGTGGAGAAGTGCTTGCCGCAGTACTGGCAGCGGTTGGCGTCGCGCGCGTAGATGTTGCGGCGGTTGAGCTTGACCTGCTCGCGCGGCACCCGGTCGTAGCCAAGCAGCCGCACGATCTTTGGCACCGCGATGACGATGGACGGCGTGGTGACCCACTCGTGGTCATCGTGCTCGAACGTGCGCTGGAACTCTGCGGCATCGCGCCACGAGTGCAGGTCATAGTTGACGAACTTGCCGTGCTCGACGGAGATGACCTCGGCCTTGTCCGCGATCAGCAGGTTGAACGCCTTGAACGCGTCCACCACTCGGATCGCCGAGTACACCTTGTTGAGCACGAGCACCTTGGCATCGAGCGCAGTCGGTCCAACCGTCATGGTCGTCTCCACCTCAGCCTTCCAGGCATGGCCGAATTGTACACCGCCTATCCACAGCGTTCCCGGGCGTCGAAATCAAATCAGGGCTTCGCCAGTCCGCCGCAAGTCCATGCCTTGCAGGATGTTCAGGAGAAGAGAGCGATGTTCAGGCCGACGACCAGGGCATTGTTGATGCCGTGCGCCACCATCGGCGCGATCAGGCTTCCGCGCAGTTCGCGCGCGATGCAGAACGCCACGCCAAGGCCCGCCAGGATCGGCGCAAAGACGATGCCCTGCGGATGGATGGCCGCGAAGAGCGCGCTTGATGCAAGGGCCGCGACCGCGAACGACGCAAGGTGACCCAATCCACCGAGACGCTCGCGCAGGTGCCGGTAGAGCACGCCCCGGAACACGATCTCCTCCACCAGCGGCGCACACACCGCCGCCAGCACGAGCAGCGCAAGGCGCACCGCGAACCCACCGTCGGCGATCGCCTCCTGGATCGGGTGCGTCGCATCGGAGACCGACTGTCCAGTCAGCGCGGACAGGATGAAGGCCAGCACGAATCCAACCGCCGCGATCGGCACCGCAGCGCACCACGTGAGCACGCCATACCCGATCTCGCGCACGACCCCGGCACCTGCGGTCAGTCCCACGTCCTGCCGCACCTGCGTCCATGAGCGCCCGCCACGGCAGGCCCATGCAAGGCCCACCAGCGGGATCACCATCACGGCCATCTGGACCACGAGGCCACCGATTCCCATCTCGACCGTCTCAGGCGCGGGCTCTGCGGTCGCGCTCGATCCGCCGAGCATCACGCTCAGCGCGAGGCCCGTGCCGGCCATCACTCCGAAGATGACGACGAACGTCCACGCGTAGCGGTCACCCTCATCTGCGCGCGGAGCGCGCGCCAGTGCGGTCGGATGCGAGAGCGCGCGCCATCCCGCGATCGCCAGCCACACCAGCCCGACGAGGCCGCCGAGCACCACGAGGCAGCCGAAGCCGCCGAGTGCCGCGACGATCCGCATCGCCGAGGCGGACTCTCGCGCCCGAAACGACGGGTCGGGCTCAATCGTGTCGGACAGGAACACGCCGTACCAGCCCATCGATCCCTGGAGCGACTCGAGCAGCGCCGGATCGACTCCGGCGTCCGCATCCCCCTGCTGCCTCGCGATGACCGCGGAGATGACATCGCCCTGAAGCGATGCGGCCCGCGCGAACTCTGGCCACTCTGACTCCTGCGCCGCCAGCTCTCGGGTGGTCTCGAGCGCCTGCACCGGATCGCCGAAGCGCGCATCGAGCGCTGCAGCGCACAGACGGTCCACCGGGTCGTCGGATGTGGCCAGGGGCGCGTACTGCTGCTGCAGCATCAGTCCCGTCGACGCATCACCAGCTGGCAACCATTCGGACATCGCGAGCGTGAGCCGACCCAGCATCGCCTGACGTTCGCCCACGATCGGCCCACCATCCCCTGCCTCGCCATCGGCTCCAACCTCAGGCTCGGAGTCCGGCTCGCCTGGGGCGTCGGTCGATGGCTGACCGGCCCCCGGAACCTCCTCCAGGCCCGTGTACCACCGTAGGAAACCGGCCAAATCGTCAGATTTCACCCACAGCACACCGAGGGCCACCATGAGGGCCCACGCGAGCAAGGTCCGGGAAAGACGGCGCATCGGTCTAGGGTACGGGGGGGTCGGAGGACCGCAACCGTTGACACAGGCGGGCGTTTCGATACGATCCTCGATTCCCCCAAAGGACCGAACAGCCATGCCCCGCCAGACCTATTTCGCGACTACCGGCGACATCCCCACCACCTGGCGTCACATCGACGCTGATGGAAAGGTCCTTGGCCGGCTGGCCACTGAGGTGGCCACCATCCTCATGGGCAAGCACCGCCCCGAGTACACGCCCAACGTCCTCTGCGGCGATTCGGTGATCATCACCAACGCCTCGAAGATCGTGCTGACCGGACGCAAGGGCGAGCTCAAGACCCTGCGCCGCTGGAGCGGCTACCCGGGCGGACTGCGCGTGCGCAACTACGACACGCTTCTCGCGACCGATCCCGAGACGCTCGTCACCGAGGCCGTGATCCGCATGCTTCCGCGCGGACGGCTCGGCCGCCGCGTGCGCCGCAACCTGTGCGTCTTCGCAGGTCCGACCCACACCCACCAGGCGCAGCAGCCCGTCGCTGCAGATGCGCCGAGCAAGCCGCGCGTGTCCGCGACCGCGAAGGCCGCATCCAAGTAATCGCCCACTGATCGCTCGCACGAGCCCGGAACAACGCCACCATGACCACGATGACCATCGGCACCACCAAGGCCTCGCTTCCCAAGGGTCCTGACCAGCGGGGCTGGTACTGGGGTACGGGACGCCGCAAGACCGCGACCGCGCGCGTGCGCGTCAAGCCAGGCACGGGCGAGTTCCTGGTCAACGAGCGCCCGATGGACGAGTACTTCCTCGAGGACCGCGACCGCAAGGCGATCCTCGGCGTGCTCGACAAGACAGGGCAGCGCAACAAGATGGATGTGCGCGCGACCTGCGCCGGCGGCGGCTTCACCGGCCAGGCTGGCGCTGTCGTGATGGGCCTCGCCCGGTCGCTCTTCGCCTTCGACCACGGCCTCGAGCCGGCCCTGCGCGAGCACGGCCTGCTGACCCGCGATGCCCGCAAGGTCGAGCGCAAGAAGCCCGGCCAGGCCGGCGCCCGTCGCCGCTTCCAGTTCAGCAAGCGCTGAGTCCGGAGCGTCCCACCGACATCAGCACGCGGCCGATCGCGGCCGCCACGACCCAGGCCGGACGCTGGGCGACCGGCGCGATCTCGTCGATCGTCTGTGGCGCGCCGCCGTGCCACCCCAACCGCAGCTGCGCCATGCCCGCCGGAGTGCCGGTCGGACGCGGGCTGCCTGCAAGCGATAGCCGCACCGCCCGAGCGTCGTGCAGCGGCGCAAGCGCACACCAGGGCGCAGCGCGCTCCACCGCGTGGCGCGCAGACCCTCCATCCGCGGCAGGTGTCATGTCGGCTCGCGCCAGCGCGAGATCCATGTGCGCGCCCGCGAGACGCTCGATCCGCGTGCGTCCGCTGCGCAGCGACGACACATCCGCTGCGCATGCCTCGAGCACCGCACCGATGGCCAGCGCCGCGAGATCCGGATCGCGCGCGCGCCGAGCGCCTGCATCCGACGCACGCCACGCGCGCACACGGGCATCGATCGAGGGCATCGCGTCGACCGCCAGCGTCAGCAGGATGCGCGAGGCCCACCGCAGGTCCGTCTCGGCGCGGTCCAGCGCCGCAGCCGACAGCTGCAATCGCCGCGATGGCGACAGCGAGGGCGCGCACGCCGATGCGGCGCGCGCGAGCAGCGCCCGCATCACCACCGCCAGCGTGCCGCTGCGGGGTCGCGGCAGACCCTGAGGCCAGCGCAGCGCAAGCCACCCTTGGGCGGTCGGCGGCATGGGCATCACGGCGAGTCCGGAGGACGCCGCAGTCCACTCCGAGTCCGCGACCAGCGAAGGGCCGAGTCCATGCGCATCGTGCGCGATCCGGGCATGCATGGACGCAAGACGCCGCTGACGCTCGCTGCGCAGGGCGTGCTGCGCCATCCGGTCGCTGATGCCCAGGTGACGGGCGGCTGCGCCGGTGGGCACCCCCCTGCACCACGAGCGCCACAGCCGCGAGGCGCGGGTCCGCGACAGCTCCGCACGCCGCGCCGCGGCGCGCGCGCGCTCCATCACCGGCACGACGATCGAGCGCACCGTTCCCGCCGACCGGCCGTGCTGGCGAGCGACCTGCGCGATCATGCGGCGCTCGCTCATCCCCGATCCTGACAGCGCACGCACCGCATCGCCGATCGAACGCCGCTCGCGCACGGAGAGCTGCGTGAAGCGTGCGGCACGCGATGCACGCTCGCCGTCCGAGCGCACGAATGCCTCGAGGTCGGCGCGGAGCACACCGACCCGCAGGCGGCCCCGGCCGTCGCGAATCCAGTGCAGCAGGAGCCCCCGCTCGCGCCACCTGCGGATGGTGCGCACCGACACACGGCATGATTGGGCGGCGTCCGCAAGGTCCACGGCGTCTGCGCCACGTGCCGGCGCGCGGCGGGACAGCTCAAGGTGGAGCTGCGCGAGATCTGCCCGCAGCGCAGACCCCACGAACATCGCATCGGCGTCACCCGGCACCTGCTCGACCGGGAACCGCACCACCTCGCGCACGACATTCGCGGGCGAGTGCAGCGTGTCGGGACCCACGCTGGCGATGAACGACCTGATGCGCGACACCATCCGCTGCGCCGCGCTCGCGGGCGCGAACTGGAGCTGCGCCCAGAGCGCCTCCATCGCCTCGATTCGGAAGCGTCCGGCGCGCGCCATGCTTCAAGTCTAGATGCGCTCGTGGCGCATGCCGGTCCATGCACGGCACAGACGTGCGCTTCGGCACATGCCTCGATACACCTGGTGTCCCGCGCGGCACGGCTTCCAGATCCCGGCGCCGCACGAGATGAGGCGCGTCGGCTGCGCGTCGCTATGCGGTCCGTGCGTGCGCGGCGATCCTCGATCGCGGCGCAGGCGCACTCGAGTCAGCGCTCTCCGGACTGTCGCTCCCGGGCACGCGCACCGAAGGGGAACCTGCTCCCGCACCGACATGCACGCGCGGCACCGATGGCCCGATGCGGCACAGCAGCTCGTATGCGTGCGCGCCCACGCTCTCGGCGACGCGCGGCATCCAGTTCGCGGCATCGCGGTCCGTGCCGCAGATCTCCACCTCAAGCCCGATCGACGAGTCCCCGTGCGCATGCTGCGAGGGGATCTCGCTGATGTCGATCACGAACTGGTCCATGCTCACGGTGCCCACCACCGGGGCCTCCCATGACTCGGCGCCGCCTCGCGCGAGCACGCGCACGCGGCGTCGCGACGAGTCGCCCGCCGCGACCGGATACCCGTCGGCGTACCCGACCGGCACGATGCCCAGCCGCGTCGCGCGCTCCGCGATCCACCGCGAGCCGTATCCGACAGGGAAGCCCGCGGGCACGCGCTTCACGTGCACGATCTCGCTGACCCACCGCGCCACGCCCTCAAGGCTCTCGCCATCGGCAGCGCCGTCGATGAAGCCCGTCCACGCGAGCCCGGGGCGCACCATCGTCCGGCGGTAGCGCCGGTCGCGCATCGCCGCATGGGAGTTCGCGGCATGCACGAGCACGTCATCCGGGATCAGCGGCGCATGCGCGCGGCAGAACGCGTCGAAGGCGTCCATCTGCGACTGCGTGCGGTGCGGGTCGCGCGCGCTGTCGCTGAAGTGCGTGAAGATGCCGGTGAGCCGCAGGCGCCGGTCGGCGGCAATGAACGAGAGCGCAAGCGCGGCCTCCTCGGGCAGCGAGCCTCCGCGGCCCATGCCGGTGTCCACCTCAACCTGCACCTGAAGCGGGCACCCGATCCAGTCCGACACCGCAGCGAGGTCGCGCGCATGCGACGGCCCGTGCACCACGAAGTGCGCGCGCCCGGCCAGCGCCAGGCGGTGCAATGCGCCGCCCGGCTCGATGCCGCGCACCGGCATGAGGATGAGCATCGGCGCGCGGATCCCTGCATCGACAAGCTCCTCGGCCTGGCTCGCGCTGTAGACCGCAATCATGTCCGCGCCCGCATCCACGAGCGCCTTCGCGATCGGCCGGGCCCCGAGGCCGTACGCATCGGCCTTGACCACGGCGCAGACACGGCAGCCATCCCCAGCGAGGCTCCTGATCCTGCGGAGGTTCCGTCCAATGGCGTCGAGATCGACGTACAGCGTGCTGTGGTCGCGCATCCTTGCGTCCGGCGTCATTTGTATCGGTTTCCCGCGTCTCCTACCATCACCCCCAGTGACTGAATCGAACAACCTGACAACCCAGCCGCTCCAGACCCACGAGATCTTCGACACCGTCCGCACCTTCGCCGACCTGGGACTGCCCGAACCGCTGCTCCGGGGGCTCGCAGACCTGGGGTTTGAGCGACCTACGCACATCCAGGCTCAGCTCATCCCGATCGCCCTTGCGGGGAAGGACTGCCTCGGGCAGGCCAAGACCGGAACCGGCAAGACGGCCGCGTTCGGCATCCCGCTGATGGCGAAGATCCCGGCGGATGCCGCCTTCGGCGCGCTGATCCTGGTGCCCACCCGCGAGCTGGCCATCCAGGTCGCGAAGGAACTGCACGACATCGGGCGCCATACCGGCCTGCACATCGTGCCGGTCTACGGCGGCCAGCGCATCGACCAGCAGGTGCCCAAGCTCCAGCGCAAGCCGCAGATCATCGTCGGCACCCCAGGCCGGGTGATGGACCTGCGCGAGCGGCGCCTCCTCCCCTACGACAACATCCGCTTCGCGGTGCTCGACGAGGTCGACCGGATGCTCGACATCGGCTTCCGCGACGACATCCGCAAGATCCTCGGCGGCATTCCCAAGCATCCGCAGACTCTGTTCGTGTCGGCGACGATCTCCCCCGAGATCGAGAAGCTCGCGCGCCAGTACCTGCACGAGCCTGAGAAGATCGTCACCGTCGCCAAGAGCCTCACCGTCTCGCAGGTGCGCCAGTCCTACGTGGCCGTGGAGCCCTGGGACAAGCGGAAGATGCTGCTGCACATCCTCAAGGCCGAGACGCCCGAGCTGACGGTCGTCTTCTGCCGCACCAAGCGCACGGTCGACATCGTCACCGAGTACCTCCAGAAGCACGGCATCGACGCGCACGCGATGCACGGCGACATGTACCAGCGCAAGCGGGACAAGGTGATGGACAAGCTGCGCGAGGGATCCCTCGGCGTGCTCGTGGCCAGCGACCTCGCCTCCCGCGGGCTCGACGTCGACGACATCTCCCATGTCGTGAACTACGACCTGCCCGACGACCCTGAGGTCTACATCCACCGCATCGGCCGCACGGCGCGCGCCGGCCGCGAGGGCGTGGCGTGGAGCCTCGTGTGCCCTGACCAGGGGGACCTGCTCAGCGCCATCGAGCAGCTCGCGAACGTCGAGATCCCCTCGCGCAGGTTCGAGGACTTCGCCCCGGGCCAGGTACCCGCCGAAGTCGCCGCGCACCGCGAGCTCGCGGAGCGCCGCAAGGCCGAGAGCGACGACTCGAAGTCGCGAGACATCGTCTCCGTCACAAAGGTCGACCCGGCCGACGCCTCGCGATTCCCGGGCGGCCTGGTGCCGACCGCGCCGCCTCCGCGCAGGCTCGGCGGACGCGTGGCGACCCGCCGCCGATGATCGTCCCGCCGGCCACCGGGACCGTGCCGCCCGCCTTCACCTGCTCCGATGAGGTGTCGGATGCGCTGTCGCGCGGGCAGCCTGTGGTCGCGCTCGAGTCGACGATCATCACGCATGGGTTGCCGAGGTCGCCGATCGAGATGCCTGGCGACTTCCTCGAGTCGCATGCGCACTGGGACAGCGGGATTCCCGCGAATCTCGCGGCGGCGCGCATCGCGGAGCGCGCGGTGCGCGCGCATGGCGCGGTGCCGGCCACGATCGGCATGATCGACGGGCACCTGCGCGTGGGGCTCTCGCCCGAGGAGCTCGAGGCCGTGGCGCGCGAGCCGTCGCCGGCGAAGCTCTCTCTTCGCGACCTGGGTCCCGCTGCGTTCCGCCGGCGCACCGGCGGCACGACCGTGGCGGCGACGGTCGCGGTGAGCGCACTGTCGGGGATCCGGATCTTCGCGACTGGCGGCATCGGCGGCGTCCACCGCAACTGGAGCTCGCATCTTGATGTCAGCGCCGACCTGATCGCGCTGGCGACTCACCCAGTGTGCGTTGTGAGCGCCGGGGCCAAGAGCCTTCTCGACCTCGGCGCGACGCTGGAGGCGCTCGAGGCGCTGGGAGTCCCGGTGATCGGGTACCGCACGAGCGCGTTCCCGCGATTCACGGCCGCGCCGGATCCATCGCTGAAGCTGGCGGAGCGCGTGGAGAGCGCCGCGGAGGCCGCACGCCTGCTCGCATGCCACTGGCGCATCAGGCCCGCGTGCGGTGCGCTTCTGGCGCAGGCATGCCCTGAGCAGTGGGCCGTGGATGCGGACCGCGCAGAGGCTGGGCTGGCAGCAGCCCTCGACGCCGCCCACGAGCACGGAG